>NZ_JBMDKC010000190.1:0-3883 GCF_057809515.1 Bacillus sp. FG16 | reverse complement strand
ATTATGGGTTAAAATCCCTGACTTGATAATCTAGGAGGTCACTTCATATTATCTCTATGTAATTATTTAGAACGGTAACATATCATCACCGACTGTTACTGCCGGGCCACTTGTTATCGGATTTACGTCCGACACGTCATAATATTTTGCTTTGGCTGCCGTACGCTTTTGTTTCTGGCCATCCACAACCTTATCGTATTCTTCATGTTTTACTGTGATTTTCACATTTTTATTGAGTAATTGTTTCGCCATATCTTCTGGTGAAGTAAAGACATGGTTATTATTAAATCCACATGCTTTTAATAATGAGTTAACGATTTTCACAGAAACCTCATGTTCAAACGTAAATGTGTTATAGAGTACTTTCACTCCTTGATGATTCTGCGGTACGTCACTACGAATTTCAAAGTCTACAGATAGTTTTGGCTTACCTGCTTGCGTTCTACCCGCTTCTGCATTTACAATGACCGCTTCATATTTACCTTCAGCAACTAATTCAAACCCTGTACTTGCATTTGATTCATCAAATTTAAAGAAACTCATGATTTATTTCCCCCTGTATTTTAGTTTGTGGATGACACGATTAATTCTTCTTGTATGCAACCGAGACGTGTATCTAAATGATTCTTAGCGAACACGCTTTGATTCCCTTCTAACACAAATCCTCTTGTCCCATCTGCTTTTTTCACTAATTGACCGACAACATGAACGATTCCCATGATATGATTCACAATCTTATCGCGTATATCTGGAATAAATTGAGTATACTGCTGCCCATCATCGTGAGTAATATTTCTCGTTGTTTCCCAAGCTGTGAAAAGAACATTGGCATCTAATGCGTTGAACGTCTCTACTATTTTCAAAAGGTGATTATCTAATAGTGCATAGTCTTTTAACTCCGGCATACCGCTTTTCGTATTTTCACCTTTTTTCAGCAGCCATAATTTTTGGTAATGTGTTAGGTTATCGATAAAGATATTGTCGTAGTGATTTATATTTGCTTTTGCAAATGCATAAAACTGTAGGATACTATCATGTGGATGTTCACCATCAATTTTAGCCACATCTACATTTTCATACCCCGATAACACTTGGCTTGTCCCATCAATATCCAAGACTAACGTTTTGCCAGGTAACAATCCAGCGACCGTTGTCTTTCCGTTACCTGGCTTCGAATAGATGATGATTTTCGCCTTTTTACTTTTCGTAATTCGAGCACCGTTGGTGATCTCCAATCCATTCACCCTTTCGCCATATTTTTTAGAACAAAAATGGAAGCTTCGAGGTCAAAAATTTTACCTATCGTATCTACGATATTTTGTTCTACAATCGGCTTCTTTTCTTCTAGCCTTTCTAAATCACGTCGGTATTCGCTTAACCTTCGTCTTTCCACACTTAATGACTTTTCTAATTCTTCAATAGCAGCGTTCATTTACTCACCTGCCACCTTCTTTATGGAATGAGACTCTACATATTGTTTAATGCAATCTGTTTCATCGTGTATGTAATCACCATCAATATCCCGGTACTCTTCACCAAAGTAAATTTCTTTCCCACAACTTTCGCAGTTACTCATAACATCACTTACAACTGAATCATGACAATTTCCAAGTACCATTGAGTTTTCTACTATTGGGTATCCCTCCAATTTTTTCTTCCATTCTTTCTAGAGTATAGAGAGAGTAATAGACAACATTTTCACTTATAAATGCCACTTCATATGGAACTTCTTCTGATTCACGGCTCGCTATGATTGGTTTTACCTTATTTTCACCTAACACCCATTCAAATGTTTCATTACTCAAATGAACTTCATTCCCCCGAATGCTGAGAATGCCGTTCTCGTTTTCTTCAGCTCGTATTGCTTGTACCGCTCTACTTACTTCTTGAATATCCATTCATCCGTACACTCCTTTTTATCTCATTTCATTTCGTGCTATAATCATGTTGAAAATTGATTTTGTCTAGATCGCCAGTGGCTGCTGGCGGTTTTTTCTTCCCTTTCTCTTCGAGACATAGGCGGGATTGATTTTGCGAAATGCTGCATTTTTTATTTGATTCACACCACTGATACTTCTTCCCACCTCCTGGGCAATCTCACGATCCGTTAAACCATGACTCTTTCGCTGTAGTACATACACTTCTTCTGGCTGTAATACATCCATAGCTTCCTGATATAGAATCGCTGTCAGGACCTCTTCCTCCACATTGATTGGAGAGACTGCAAAATATTCATTTTCAACTTCTCCATCTCGATATAGATTAATAGAATGAAAGGACATGCGATTTCTGTCTTCATAACTCACATGTTTTCCTACACGAATCAATCTACCTTTCGTATGAAGTTCATCACAAATTTTCCATTTAATCGCTTGAGATGCATATGCATTAAAGTATTTTAATTTCTTTGCATGAAATTTTACACATACTTCCCACAATGTCAGGAGACCGATTTGGATAAGGTCTTCTAATTCCATATGATTCATTTCTGCAACTTTTCTAGCTTGTGGAAAGCTACCAAATTGATATTGAATCGTTGCGTACACTACGTTTTTCTTGTCTTCAAAGAATTCTTCTAATGTCATATTTTATTTACACCTCTTCTTGTTTGGATTGAAATAGCTTGTTATACTGGACCTATCTTTCGTGTAGTTGTCGATTGAAAACCACTCGTTTCCAATTATTCTTACCAAGCAGAAAGGCCTACTCGTTAGGTCTTTTTGTTTTTCAATGTCAGATTATCTAGTTTTCTACCACTTATTTTTCTGTTACAATTTTGATGAAGGCAACATGTACATACTGGTAACCGAGACCTCGTATGTGCACATTCAAGTAGTTTCTGTGAAAGAGTCCTAGTTTCTAGGGCTTTTTTTATTGGTATTTTTTGATGGCTGCCTCTTCCAAACATTTTTGTTATACTGATTAGGAAGAGAATTTTATGCACAAAGGTGTAATTGAGTCTTACGTATGTATGCAATAAAAATTTCTGAGAAAAAGTCCTAGTCTATAGGGCTTTTTCACTTTCTAAAGCCTGTATATGTAACTTTGCGGTATCCATGGCATGTTGTTGTAAATCCTTTAAAATTTCCTCTCCAGCCTCGATACCATGCTTATCTATAATCGCAATCACCAATTGATTAAAATCCCACATTCTCGCAATGCCTACTTGTTCGACTAAGCGTTTTTCACGTTTACCATATTGCTTTATATCCATAACTTCTCACTCCTCAATGTCATATTTCTATTCATCTTTCTATATCAGTTATTAAAACCACATGTTATAATAAACATGTCTAATTTTTTCTGCGTTTGTAAGCCCTAGTACCCTAATGTTAGGGCTTTCTCCTATTCCAATGCTGTTATTTCTCTGAGGTGGTACAGTAAAACTGGAACACAGTATAGAGATAAATTATTCTATATAAGAGGTGTTTCAGATGAAAAAACAGTATGATGAAATATTTAAAAAACAATGTGTTGAATTGGTAATCAAAGAAGGGCGTACAATTTCCAGCATTCAAAGAGAATTTGATCTAGGGCATGGGACCCTTAATTCATGGATAAAAAAATATTCTTTTTCACTTTTAGATAGTGAGGGAACCGATATGCAAGAACTACGTTCTTTACGAAGAGAAATCCAGGCATTAAAAAAGGAAAATGAATTTCTAAAAAAGGCGGCAACCTTCTTTGCCAGCAACCAAAATTAACACGTTTTCAGTTTATAAGACAATATAATCAAGTATTTGGAGTACGCTGGCTTTGCCATCGATTACAAGTGTCTGTTAGTGGTTTTTACGACTATCTTCATCGTAAACCCACTGAAAGTCAGAAAAAACGTAAAAAGACGGCGGCTTATATTGTCATGCAATTTAAACGTTTAAAAGGT
>NZ_JBMDKC010000019.1:0-68590 GCF_057809515.1 Bacillus sp. FG16 | reverse complement strand
GAAAGACACTCGTATTAATAAATCTAAATTACTAGACGAAGCTGTTAGCGATTTATTAAAGAAGTATGAGAACCCTACAAAGAAATAACAACGTAGGGTTCTATTTTGTTGTCCACTTCTTATTTTTCGAAACTCACTGAAACCTCTTCTTCCATCACGATTTCTTCTTGTTTTTCCTTCACTAAATCTGCAAATTTTTCTACCTGCTTTTCGTCTGTTACTTCTTCCGCTATGACTGCTAACTCTTCTTTTTGATCTATAATCTTGGCTTGTTGATTTACCAGTAAAATATGAGATACTTTTTCTACTTTTGTGACAAACTCTTCCGCATTCACTTGTTCTATACGATGAATATGAGGATGATGTTCCACAATATATTCCCGTAACGCTTCCATTGTCGCTTCAGGGTGTTTTTGAAATTGTTCTGTTACAATTGATTGAAAATCCTTTCGTACTGGATTTTCTACAGATGGATTTTCTTCTGTACGTTGGGCCGAATCAGGCATTAATGTCTCTGTTTCTTTGACAGTTTGCTCTTGTACCACTTCTTTTTCTAAAATTCGCTCCTTTTCATGGACAACTTCCTTCTGACTATCCTTTTCCTCTACAACAAGCGTTTTCTCCTGATTCGGTCTAGCCATTTCCATTTTCTGATTCAGTTCTTGACTCTTTTCGATAATAAGATTGTTCACCCGAACAACACCATCAATCAATTTATTTTTCGCATACTGTTTCACTTGCTCAGGTGCACCTTTTACCGTTTGTACGTTTTGTTTTACCTTTTGTACAAATGCTTCTTTAAATGTTTGGTAACTTTGCTTTACATTCTCTTTTAACGTATGAATAGATTCTTTCCAAGAAACACCTTTCTCTTTCTGTTCGTAATACTGATGAAGTGTCTTTTCCAAACTTTTAACATGCTGATCTAATAACTCTTTCACATCCTCTTTGGTCAATGTAGAACCTTTCGGATTTTCTAAATCGCTTTCAATCAGTTGTTGCACGTCCTTCATACTTTTATTCAATACGTTTTTTACTGTAACCGTTTGTAAGTTGTCACGTAACACTTCCATTTCTTTTGCTAACCCTTTTTCTTCAGAAGGGGGATGTTCATATTCAAATGCCTGATTCACTTCATATACACCCGACTGTAGTCTTTGTAAAAAGTTAGATTCTTGTAACGTCTTCATCGTTTCGCTGACAGTGCGTTCGGATACCTGTGTTTGTTCTGCGATTTCTTTTTGTGTCATATGCAATTGATTTTTTGCATCCAATCGTTCCATCACAAAATTTAATACTTGAATTTTTTTCTCCCCTTGTAATTGTAAATCCAATAGCGCATTCCAATTTCTATCATGCTTCATTTCCATATAAACCACTCCCTCTATATAAAATAATTAATTAATATACCCCTCTTCACCTAAAGGCTGTTGAATACTGATATCCCCTACAATCCATTTTTTCTTTTCAGGACTATATACCATCTCAATATCTAATACCATTTGCGTGGTACTCGTTACACCGTTTACAGTCGTATTAATCCACACACGAGAAAACACATTCGCTTTCTCACCATTTTGCACAGTTGTATAGTATAGCTTGACATCTTTTATAGTTGAAACAATCGTTGTTTCTGGTGGTGTTTTTTCTGGCTTCTTTTCCTCTCCTGCTGGCTTTAACTTCCCTCTTACAGACTCTGTTGTATATGGATCTATTTTCGCCCAACCTTGCTCACCTTTCGAAGTATCGTACGTAAAGAAGGCTCGTAAAAAGGCGTCTGTATCCTTTTTTACTTTTGTTTCTTCATTGTTCTCTTTTGCCTGCACCTTCTCTTTTAAGCTGGTATTTTCTTTCAAAACTTGTTTATATTTTGTTTCATATACTTTCACCTCCCCTTTTTGTTTCCAAGCATACCCAATCAATACCACTATACCTATAGATAAAATCAGAATTGCTATACTACGTCTCATTTCCCTTCACCCTTTCTCATCGTTACTGTACGCGACCAAACCCTGCGAGATGTTGCTGCCAAAATGGCGTCTTTAAATCTGCAAAATTAAGCGGATCACCCGCATGAAACATTTGCATGTTTCCTTGATATATACCTACATGTGTAATGTAAGAATCTGTTGGATAGGTAGAATGAAAGAATACGAGGTCTCCCGGCTTGGCTTCTTCCGCAGAAATCCGTTTCGTTTGATTCCACTGTAATTGTGCGGTACGATTAAGCTGGATACCTGCTGTATGATACGTCCACTGTATCAGCCCGCTACAATCAAATCCTTGCGTAGGATTACTTCCGCCCCACACATATTTTTGTCCTTTATACTTCGTTGCTTCACCCATCACCTTCTGAAACAATTCATCTCCTATTGCTCCCGTTCCACTCGTCCCGCCAATTTGGTAGTTTTTCAGCACTTTTTCGACATACGACACGTCGCCATAACAATAGGGGCTTCGGAAACCGCATTGCGTCCTTCCTCCATTGTGTGCTAGCGCAAATTGTTTCGCTAAGTCTAACGTATATGCGCCGCCATTTTTCTGTACAAAGTAGAAGAATCCTGTTCCAAAGTTATAGCTCTGAAGAGATAATTTAATACGTTCTATATCTGTTGGACCTGTGACACCTGCTAGTTCAAGAGAATGTTTTAATTCTTGTATCCCGCACCAAATGGAATAATCTGGATCAGGTATTCCATTTTGGACTTTAGGATATTTTGTATTAAATGCGCCTTCGGCAGCCTGCATGACATCTCGCAATGTCCCGTTCGATTCTTGCTGAATTAAAGCTAGCGCAAGAGGAATATAGGCTTCCATACCAAAGGTTTGCGCATGCTTTCTGACTAAGGGCTCCCATTTCATTACTTCTGGTGATACAGTTGCTGAGCCGACTCCCATCGGTGTCTGAGGCTTCTCACCCCCTCCCCACATCATACAAGTGAAACAACTCAGCAAAATCAGTATACCAATGAGTATAGGCTTCCAATTTCGTACAACGGTTACGGTTGCTTTGATATACACGTTTCATCATCTCCTCTTCATCAGCACTTGACGTGTCATAAATTTCAGCATACTTCCTGTACCACTTGCCACACCTGTAGAATAGACAAACTTTTGTAACACTGCTGGTGTTGTCACAACCCCTATTAAAATACCTGTTCCTAAAATGGCGTGACCCGATAACATACAATTAAGTCCTAAATATAAGAAACTGACTTGGGCGGCTGCTGTTCCCACAATAGCAATCGTTTCTCTCCACCAAGTTGAATACATATCCATCTCTTCATTTAAAGCGGATAAGGCGACAAAAGGTATTAACACATAGCAAAAGACAATTTGCCCGAGTCTCATCATCATTTGGATATACATCATCACAAACAAGATAGCAAGTAAAACTAAGAAGAAAATAGCAACGAATACGACCGTTCCTGCCATTTTCAATTGATATATTTTCGAAATATTCCCTAACACAATTTCACTAACAGATTGATTTCCTTTGTCTCCTGAATTGAGTCCTAAATATTTTACAAATTGCTCTACTACCAATCCTTTATCCGAAATAAATCCCACCCAGAATGAATTGAGTTTGATCATGATATCTAAAAATAACGGTAACATGAGAAGGCGATACGCAAATTTCCCGATATCTCCCATGATTTGAGACATCGTTCGTCTTTGAATCGAACCCGTAGAAATTGCTAAATACTGTTTAAATATTTGATGAAGGACAATCACACCTACTAAGGCATAGACGAGAAAACGAACCCAAGAGAACACATCTTGTATCACCTGTACCTTTTGATATTCCGCATCAATTTTTGTAACACTCACAATCGAACCTAAGAAAAAGTTTAAAAGCTGAATGGAGAGTTCTACAATCCACCGAGAAAAGGCTTCAATCGGATTCGTTACCGTTGTAAAAAAGTCTTTCACCGCTTGCCACATGCACATTCACTCCTTTTGTTATTGCGCTGGAGGCACAGTCGCTTGTTTTTGTTGTAACTTTTTGTTTTCTTCAATGACAATTTTGAGTTGCCCCACAATTTCTTTGATTTCAGATTCTTTCTCCTGCATTTGTTTTTGTAACTTTGTTTTCTCTTGTTCTAGCATTTGTATGTGTTTCTTTTGGTTTTCACTTTGTTTGTCCTGTTTTGCATTCACCCGTGCTGGTCGGATACTGTCTTTTGTGATAAGATACAAATTACAGGAAACCGATAGTGTCAACAATACGACACATAATTTGGTAGAAAGAGAGGAAGAGAAGGGTGCGAATGACCAATTTCTCTTTCTCTTTTTTTGTTTTTCTTCCGTTTCTTCTGGTTCTTTCACGAGTTCTTGCAACGCTTCCCATGTTGTAGATTGATAGATATGTTGTAAGAATTCATTTCTCATTTCTACTGATTGAAGCATGCAAGCTTCAAATGATTCGTTCGAAAAGGCAAAGGTAAGTAAACGTTTCATATGGGTCAACCTATCCTTTCGATTAAATCCCGTTACAGGCATGTGCTCCATCGCTTGATACATGAGTTTGACTTCCCCTTTTTTGTTGTAAAAAATGTTTTCTGGGATCGGAAGGAGCGTTGTTTCTTGATGTACTTGGAAGAGGTGACCCAAGCGAGACACCACTTTCCGTTTAATTGCTTCGTTTTCTTGTTGGATACGAGAAAATGATAACAAATGAGGTTCTTTTTCATACCGAATGATGACATCTCCTCGTATGATTTCCGCAAAAGTACACGGTAACAAATACGGTTTGGCTTGTTTGATGCTGTCAAATGGAGCTTCTTGTTTTAACTTTGTTTTCGAAAACCGATACACATATTCTGTAGCGGTTTCCTCTAGTGTCCCGTCCCCAAATACAATAATCATCGCTACACCCCCGCTTTCTCTTTTTGTTCTTTCCTTCTTTGTGCTTCTTTCTCTTCGATATGTTCCACTGGCGAAAAATCTCGTTTTTGTTCTTTATACATCAGACTGAGTGTAATGTGCTGGATTGCTTCTTTCACCTGTATCAGAAATTGTTCTTCTGTTTCCTTTACGTCATGGTGAGGAACGAACTCTATATCTGTCATCATGCAAGTTGGATTTTTCTGGATAAGAAACTGAATGCCCTCTTCTCCTTCTTCCTCCGCTTCTAAGTCCATCGTATACAAAGCTTGTATGCGTCCATTTTTCTTTTCTACCCCTACAGGTTGTAGCACCTCGTCTCCCCATAGTTCTCGTTTCACCGTAATCGGTAAGGATACGGTTTCTTTGGTATTTTGTTCTTCCTTCTGTTTCTCACTTTCTGATGTTTCCGTTGTTTCCTGTACGTCCCCTTCACTTGGTACAGATGCTTGCGATTCGTCTTGATTATGTTCTTGTTTTTCCTCTTCTGATACAAGGGAGGACTCTACCGTTTCTTTTTGCTTTTCTTGTTTGGGTATACTCGATTCTACTGACTTCTCTTTTAAATGCCATCCCATATCTGCCTTTTCTCCTACTTGGTCAGCGAACCAATTGTCTACCCATGCTTTTTGCGCATGAATGGGTAATCTACCACGCTGGAACACATAGCACTCATTCTCATCCATCTGATTTAAGAGTTCATCCGGCGTCTTAAGCGGTCTTTGTACGTAAGTATAGGAGTGTTGATTGCTATCCCATTCACCAGGCGTTTGGCTATCATTTCGCAACCTTTTTGTTGTCACACCCAATCGTTCTGAGAAATATTTCGCTGTGCCGAGGTCGTTTGTGCCTAAAAAAAGAGTCGTATCACAATTGGCCATGATTTCTTCTGTCTGCTTTTCCCCATAACGATCCATCAATTGCCCCATAGCCTGTATAATGATGGATACTTCTATACCGTAAGAACGTGTCGTGGATAAACGCTCCGCAAAATCTGGAATTCTCCCGATGTTGGCAAACTCATCTAGTAAAAAGCGAACTGGTACATCTAACTGATTATGATTCGTATCCGCATACGCATATAGCTCTTGAAATAGTTGGGCAAAAAATGTATTAATTAACGCTCGATACGTACGGTCAGCTACTGGTATCACCACATATAAGGCGATTTTTCGTTTTCCTATATCAGACAATTGAAAACTACTATATTTGGAAAACGTACGAACCGATTTTAATTTCCATAGTTTCATTGCCTTGGCTGCGTTACTTACAATCCCTGACCATGTTTTATCTGTTGCATTCTTGATTACACCAAACGCCATACGAGCAGAAGAATCTTCTTCTAAGTTGGCAAATCGTTTCTTTAATTGTTTCTCAGAGGGTTCAGTCAAGAAATCGTATACCGTGTCCATTGAATGTTTCTCTTTCGGCAGATTTTCTCTGACATATAAAATGCCTGCCGTAATCAAAGAAATGGCTTGGTCTTGCCAAAAACTATCTCCCGACTGCTGCCCCTCTTCTCCGCCTAAAACAAGCGTTGTTGCAAATTTTTCTGCATCTTCATCCAGTCCTACATAATCAATCGAGTTGTACATATCAGATAACGCCATATTTGAAAAATTAATGAGGTACACTTCATACCCCTGCTCTCTTTTCTCCCGAGAAGTAAGTTCATAGATTTCCCCTTTGGGATCCGACACGACAATCGATTTATTTTTCGTATTCACAACATTATTTAAGATATAACATCTTGTTTTTCCTGTTCCTGACCCACCAGCTACACATACATTTCGGTTTAACCGGCTGGTTTTCTTATGAACCATCAAATTATCATTATAGACTGCTAAAACAGTTCCTTCTTCTTCCTTGTCCGTAGTCATATTTTGTTCATCAAAAATGGTTGCTTCATTTGAAAGAGACGCACTCCCTAAACCTCCGTATTCGCTTGCATCTTCCACCGTATGTGGTTTTACCTTTCTCCATGTTTGAAAGGTTGTATAAGCGAACATACCCAGTAAGATAAGTTGTGCATATTGATACAATTCAAGTCCTAGTGCGAACAATACGGTTTCGATTGGACTCTTCAAGTAGGTGACCGCAAGGTCTTTTGCTGTACCATCTGGCAACTCCATTAACTCGTCTTTATGTTCTAATACAAAATCAATCATGCGAAGACCAAATGCCACCACATAATCAATCAAAAGACAGAAACTGAAGATCATTCCAACAGAAAACCAAAATGTCTTGCGAGAATCCGCCAAGGGCTTTTCTTTTCTACTCATCCCGCCTCCTCCTCTTTCGGTTTTCCACCCATCAATTCCCATTCCACCTCTGTGGGTTCAACGAGAAGATGAACTCGTTTATCTGCATAGATAAAAATACCTTGTCCCTTATTCTTCTTACGAGGTTTTAAAATTTTTCGTTCGCTATCTGAAAATTTGATCTGCGCCTGCGTCATCAAATCGTGAATAGATTTTTCTGCAAGTGGTAAGAACATTTTCATTAAACTATTTTCAATCACCGCTCCCCCGTAATTCTTTTTCCCATCGCTTGCTCGGAGCAATTCTTCTACCTGCTGCGTTGCGCCCCATACGCTTCCATCATACTTTCGAATCCGCTTCCAAATTTGATAAATAAATTCCATACTTTGCGGATTAGACGGGTCTGCGAATACGTGTAATTCATCTAAAAACAACGTCTTTCGCCCTGCTGTTCTCGTAATCTCATCCCATAGAAACGAAGTTGCATTGAACATCGCACAAGATTGTAAAGCTGAACCAACTCCTAATCTAGAAATATCAAACGAAATGAGTTGATTACGTAAATCTACATTGGTAGGTCCATTAAAAATACGATTATTCGCACCTGAAACGTATTGTTTCAGTACATAAGAGAACAACTTTAATGTGTCGTCTCCTTCCTCGATTTTTTTCATTAATAACGCATATAAATCTGCTAAAACAGGAAAATCTTCAGGGTCTTTTTGCTCAAAGTCTGTATCAAATGTCATGCGAAAAGGCTCTGATTCGTATAATTCCACTAGATAAGCATCTAATACCGCTAATTCATCAATCGTCATAGACGGACGCATAATCTTGAAAAAGACTTTTACACGTTCTAAATGCTCCAGTAATGGATTTCCTTTCTTTTTTGTATCTCGTTCATAAAACACGTGTAACGGGTTGACACGCGTATCTGTGGTATTGGACAGTTCAATCACTTGTCCGCCGAGTTTCTGAACAAATTCGCTATCTTCTCCTTCTGGGTCCATGTTAAAAATGCGAATGCCTTCCATAAAATCACGCATCAGTAACATTTGCTTCAATTTGGTTTTTCCGTAACCCGATTGTCCTAAAATAATGCCATTTCGGTTCTGTAATTCCCATTTATTCACCACAATGAGTGATTTTGTTTTGATATTTCTTCCCATTGCAATCCCACGCTTGGTAAACAATTCGGTCTCATCAAAAGGAAAGAAAGTAGAGAATGCTTTTGTATCCATATTTCTTCTCGTGTATTCCCCTATTTTATTTTCTACCATAGGCAGACAAGATTCAAACGCATCTTGCATCCGTGAACTTGGCACATACGCAAAGAGATTACGAGCAGAAAACGCATTGGTTACCTTATCCGTTAGCTTTCTTAGCTGTTCTAAACTCTCGGCATGAAGCCGAATCAAGAAATGTACCAACAACATCCCCCCTGTATCATTCGCTACTAAATCCTCCAGCATATTGTTGGCACTTTCCAATTCTTGTTCTGCTCGTTTTCTCATTTCAGGATTTAATTTTCCTGAAATGAGTCGTGCTTCTAACTCTTCAATCGAATTACTAAAATCTTTAATCATATCGGTAGAAGAGGTCGGTTCTACATGATAAGTAAAAGAAATATTTCCTTCTAACCGATACAATTTAGATAAGAACCCCATATAACTACTCGATGGATAATCGGTAATACAAAGGATACGCTCATATCCATCGCCAACCTGTATATAATCCCTTTCTTCTTCAAAGATAGCGGGGGCAATCTGATCTGCTACCGAAAAACGTTGGAAGGTTGCTTCTTTTTTTCTCTTTTTCTGAAATGACCACATGCGCTATTCTTCCTCTCTACGATTTTTTCTTCTCTTACCATGATCCACTGTAATATAAGGCGGAGATACCTCCTTAAAGCGGTTCATACGTGCTTGGTAGTTATTAAAATGTACTTGCAGAATTTGCACCATCTCCTGCGCATTTAAGATGTGGCACTCTAATCCATCCTCTGAGAGTTCTGTTAAATTTTCTCGTAACTGTTCCGCTCGTTCTAACAGTGTTTCTAGACCGTTCTGAATGCTTTCTTCCTCTCCCCTTACTTTCTCCTTTAACAGCAAGTAATGCGCCTTTTTCAGCGTATTCTGCACGTGTGAAGACTTTTCTAAATACGAAACGTATCCTCTTCTTAATAATTGACGCATGGTATTTGATTCCTCTTCAATTTTTTGTTTCTGATCTTCCACGTAATCCGATAAATCCACCGGTTCTGCGAGTACCTCAATTTGAAATTCACAAGGAATACCTGACACGATGCCTCCAAATTCCTCCATTAATTCCAATTTGTCGTCCTCTCCCATTAACTCTAAATTCATCGTCCCGACCCGAATGCCTACTACCAGTGTTTGATTCTTCGTTAAAATGGCTTGGTGGTACAAGGTCTGTATCGGAATTAAATCCTGTGTTCGCTTGATTTGTTGTCGCTGTTTTCTTTGTTCGTTCCACTTTTTCAAATTCATCTTTTCACCTACTTACTTTTTTATATAACAAAATATTTTGTTTCTTTTTTTTCTTTTTATAAAAACGAAACACATCTCGGAAATACGCACCTGCTTTCACATTACAGCCACGGACTGCTGGTAAAACAAGTAAGCCTGTAAAGAGGACAAAGAAAAATATTCCCAGTCCTAATTGTGCAAAGATATGGATAGGTAAAAGATACAGTCCACCTCCTACACTTGGAAGGATGAGAAGATAGTATCCTATCTCCTTCCACCCTATCCCTGTATTTGGAATCAATTCAAACTTCGCATTGATATTTTTTGGAATATGAATGTGCTTCAAACTCATCTTTCTCTACCTCAACTTTCCAACTACAAAGTTCACAATTAATGTTCCCATAAAAATAACGCCTGTCACCATCACAATCGATAGCATATCGCCTTTGCATTCTGCTTTCTCTGACGGATTATTTGCGAGCTTCATTTTGATTCCTTTCCATCCAAACATACAAGCTCCAACGGATGGGGCAACGAATAGAATAATAGTCGATACAGCATCTACAATACTTTTAATCTTTTGTTTAATCTGGTCTTCTTCACTAGCAGCAAAAGCAGTATGTGGCGTAAATAGAATGACACATATCATCGCAAACATTGCATACTGCCAAACCGTTTTATTTTGAAATAGATTCTTTACCTTTTGTTTCATCGTAGCCACTCCCTTTCTTCTCTCCCCACTTTATGTCTAGCTCTTCCCCATTCGACTTTGGGTCAATGATAAACACCTGCCCTTTCTTACTTTGCTGGGCTGTATAGAGCATACGTGCGTAAGTATAATCCGCCATTCCCACTACACTTGCCCTCCTTGTTCCATTGGCGCCTGCTTGGATGTGTCTGCTGTAGAAGATGGTTTCTCGGGTTCTTTTGGTGGTTCAACAGGTGGGACTTGCTTTTGTTCTTCTACTACTTTGACTCCCACTTTCGTAACAGAACGATTTCCCGCTTGATCAGCTGCCATCACTTCTACTGAAATATCTCCTGCTTTGCTCGTATCATACGCTCCAATCGTTACGGTAGGGTTTGCATCCTGATTATCTTGTACAGTAACCAAATCTTGCGGTAATAACTTCGCTCCAACTTTTACGGTAACATTCTCTTTTGGTTTAACTACAGGCGCTTCCGTGTCTTTATTTTC
The DNA here is from genome assembly GCF_057809515.1 of Bacillus sp. FG16. Taxonomy (NCBI): domain Bacteria; kingdom Bacillati; phylum Bacillota; class Bacilli; order Caryophanales; family Bacillaceae; genus Bacillus; species Bacillus sp. FG16. The sequence goes on along the minus strand of NZ_JBMDKC010000019.1, from coordinate 57,755 downwards.
CTTTACATCTATTACTTTCACCGTAACCATGACACTTGCCTGATTTCCAGAGCGATCTACCGCAATAACTTCTACCTGTATCTCTCCTGCTTTGCTTGTATCGTACTTACCAACAGAAACAACTGGATTTGCATCCTTGTTATCACTTACCGTAACGATATCTTGTGCGGAAAGAATATGACCAACTGGCACTATAATATTCTCTTTTGGTTTAATCACAGGCGATTCCCTATCCTTATCTGCTTCGGAGTCGATAACGGTTACTGTTACCCTGATACTAGAACGGTTCCCTGCTTTATCAATGGCAATGACCTCTACCTGTATCTCTCCTGCTTGATTTGTGTCATAGTTCCCGTTAATCGACAATAACGGACTCTGATCCATGTTGTCGGTTACGGTAACCAAATGATGAGGATTCAGATTCTGTCCTTTTTGTACCGTTAGATTCTCTTTTACTTTCATTTTTGGTGCTTCGCTATCTACGATTGGTTTCGGCTGTTCTGGTTCTGTGGGCGGTTCTACGGGAGGTTTCGGCTTATCTCCCCCATTTCCACCTGTAGGTGATATAATAACGGGCGGTTTCGCTTGATCCCCTCCTCCATCATCTGCTGGTGGCATAATGACTGGTGGCGTAGGCTTATCAGGTTCTGTTGGCAGTTCTACCTTCACCTTTTCTATATTGGTTGGTGGCGTAGTTTTTTCAAGTGAAATGGATTCTTTTGCATTTGATGTATTTCCTAATGGTGTCAAGATAACTAGCGGTGATGGTTCCATTTTTGGTGGTTCGATTGCAGGCGTTGGTAACTTTTCTTGTTCTACCTTCGCTTTTTGATTCGTCTGAAGGATGGTTGTTAATTGTTTCGTTTCCTCTTCTGTCAAATATTTTTTAGCGGTATTCGTTGATACAACTGGTATGGCATCTTTTTTTGTTACAGACGTTATATCCCCTACTTCTGGCTCAGAAACCTCTTGCTTCTGCCCTGTCTCTTCCTCTTTTTTTATTGTTTCTGTTTTCTTGTCTTTCTTCACTTCTTCCGTTTTTTTCTGATTCTTTTCTTTGGAAGATGCTTCTTCTTTTCCGAAACAACCTGCCAGAGAAGACAATGCCAGCACTGTCCCACTTACAATCGTGACTTTCTTTAGAAATGCTTGTTTCCTCTTCATTTCGATTCCTCCATTTGTCTAGTTTTCTAGTCATCTAGTACTTGCAATCAACCCGTTATATAGGGATTTTCTGCGGAAGATGATAGGTATCCATAACCACCACTTCATTTTGTAGCAACAACAGTTCTAGATAATCATATTCACTGATTCGGCTGAACAATTTCGCCTCCTCCATACTATGTGTGCCGAAAAACAACGTCCGTTCACAATTTGTTAGTATCTGATTGGCAGCTTCTTTCCCATAAATTTGCTGAAGACTTGCATGGGATTGCACAATCAAAGAAAGATACATCCCTTTTTGCCTTACCACTTGTAACCAAGATAAGAGATTGGGAATGGGATACAACTCATATTCTTCTAAAAAAAGATGAATTGCTCGTTCCCTAGCAGTTTCTTGCACCAAATCGAACAGCTTTTGCAGGCGTTCCCCTCGCTCTTGATACGTACTGTCAAGGAGATTGGCGTGAATATATACAACAAACTTTCGGTCTGTCACACACACAAGCCTATCTTGTAATCGTTTCTCAAACTGTGGATGAAGAAAGTCCAATTGTACGATTTCATATCCTTGCTGCACCTTTGTTTGATGGGTCGCATGATAGATTTCCTGTTTCCCACTCACTACAACGATGATATTTTTTTCTTCTTGCTTTACATTCGGAATGGTATAGCCTCGTGTCTTTCCTACGCCCGTGGGACCAACCACATACACATGTCCTTCCTTTCCTTTTTCAAGCTTAATTTCTGTAGACCCGATTAACATGTTCTTCACCTATCTTTCTCTTTTTATATAAACCAGATGAGACTAATTACAAGCCAAAACGGAAGAGATAACAAGTAAACATTTTTGCACCCTTCGAAAAAACGTAACGATTCAACCTCTACTTCATCAGCTCTCTGTTGATGCTCTACTTGTATCTTCCAATTACTCATTCCTTCTCCAGATTTACCAACTACCTTTTGATGACGCCTCATGTTTCTCCCCACTTTCTAATTTCAAATTATCCTCTCAACCGACACCCTTTACACCTTATGATTCCCCGCCACCCTTTTGTCGCTGAGAGTCTTTCCTTATTCGTGCGGAACATTTACCTTTTTCGTGAAATACGCACAACTTTCTGCTGAATCGTTATTCAGATTATCAAACTTTCTTATCGTTATCCTTTTATTCCTTCACCTTTCGATGCACACGATACGTATGGATAGCTAGGCATCCACCTACTAGCATCACAATCCCGCCAATCCACATCCAATATGGATTCTCTTCTTGACCACCTGTTGTCGGAAGTATCCCTTCTGCTTTCTTCGGCTGCGTTTCTACCGCTTTTACCATTGGCTGGGCTTTGGCTGGTTGTTCCACTTTTGGTTGTGGTTGTTCAGGCTGCACAGGTACGTCTGGTATCTTTGATGGCGTTTCTGGACGCTCAGGTTTGGGCTGTACAGGTTTATTCTTGAACGTAACGGTTTGCCCTTTATCTTGGATGTCACTGTGCGTTGCCACTAACACACCGTTTTGATACACGTCTTCAAATACCACCACTTCTTTTCCTTCCAGCGCAGAAGCATGGAAGGTGAAGTCTACTGTTACAAAACCATCTTTTTCTTTTGCAGTAAATGTGGATGTTGCTGTTACTTCTTTTCCATCTACTACAAATGGTTTGTTTGTTGACTTATCCATGAGCTTTCCTTTTACGACATACTCTTTCCCTACGACGAAGTCTTTGTACGCCACTTTATCTTGGATTGTGACAGCATTCTTCGCTTCTAACTCTTTCGAGCCATCCTCTTTGTTTGTGGCTGTTGTTTGGACAGAAGGTTTTACAAACTTGACTGTTTGCCCTTTATCTTCTATATCACTGTGAGTCGCAACAACTTTGCCTTCTTTTATAAGGTTCTCAAACACTACCACTTCTTTTTCTTCTAAACCAGTTGCATCAAATGTAAAATCGAGTGTAATCGAACCGTTCGCTTCTTTTGCTGTAAATGTAGATGCTGCTGTGACTTCTTTCCCCTTTACAACGAGTGGTTGATTTGAAGCTTTATCCACTAATTTCCCTTGAATCGTGTACTCTTTTCCTACTTGTAGATCTTTGTAGACCACTTTATCTTGGATCGTGACAGACTGAGACGTGTGCATTTCTTTTGCTCCGTCCGTTTTATCTGTTGCTGTTGTTTGAATCAATGGAATCTTTTCATCAGCAACCGTATGCTTCACGATTTCCCCATTCTGCTTGATTTCAAACGAGAAGGCTTCTTCGTTCAACATGAACCCTTCGGGCGCTACAACCTCACGGTACGTATATGTACCGAACGGGATTTTACTAAACTTCGCAATTCCTTCTGCATTTGTCTTACCTTTTGCTACGATTTCTCCTTTCTCATTTCGAATCTCAAATTCTGCATGTGGTAGTTTCACATTCTCATCTGCAATATCCACTTTGGTTACTTCTAATTCCCCGTAGATTGGTTGATTCTCAGCTGTAATCGTTGCAATTTCGCCTGTTTTCACTTCTACCGTTTGAGGCGCATCATTCAAGATGTAACCTGCCGGACTTTTCACTTCTTTTACTACGTAAGAACCGATTTCCAGGTTATTCATCCTAGCAATACCATCTGTATTTGTTGTTATCGTTCCCATACTCTTCTGGTCGCTTGCTAGCACTTCAAATACTGCTCCTGCAAGTGGTTTCTTGTTTTCATCCACTTTTCGGATTTCCAAACCACCCATCGATTTCCAAAAGACCTGTATATCCTGACTCACTTTCTGTTGACTGCGTTCTAATAGAACTGTCGCATCCTGAATGCTTTCCGTCCCCTTATATACAACAGCATGTTGATTTGTCAGGTTCGCTGTTACTTTCAATGACAATTCTGCACTTTTGGAGGATTTTGGCACTTGTACACGGAATGTTTCTCCTAAGGAAAACGTTTCTTTTGCTTCCCCTTGTTCTGTGACAATGCGTGTGCCCACTGGAGCTTGATTCAGCGCTACCTGATACGTCCCTTGCTTCGCATTACTTTCTACTGTATACTGAGTGGTCTCAAAGTACGCACCATTCAGCTTTGCTTCTTGCTTGTCAGTTGGTTTCACGTTCATAAATACATCTTGTGTATCTTCCATGTGATCCGCTGCGTATCGAATGGCTTTCACAGCACGTTCTACTTCCGAATCTTTAAACTGTAAATCGTCTGGATTTAGCTGTCCCAGTGCTACCCATACAGAAAGTTGGGTCGCGTAATGAGCCTGTTGCCAAGTAGAAACCCCAAGTTGTTCTGGTGTTTTTTGCGGGTATCCATTTAGTAACACGCGATACACCACATCATCGGTACGTCCGATTTCGGGCAAGTCTTGCCCATCAGGAGATTTCTTCCCATAGACTAAACAATAGGCAATGTGCCCATTGGCATTTTTCAGAAGCTCCGTTCGGACATCTTTCCCATATTGTGGACTGTATGCCCACGCGATTTCGTATTTCTCGCGGTGGATGACTTCTGCACTCGCAGATTTCAGCGGAATCAGTACACTGATGAAGAACATACAGATACTCATCAAGACAGTAAAAGGTTTCGAATACACAATTTTTTTCGTCATATACTAGTAGCTCCTTTTTGAGTATGAAATTTTCAAAGGCCTAAATAGATTGAATGTTTTTAAAATTCGGTCTAATCTAAACAAAAAAATATGCTTCTTGAATATAGTTTCTACTTGCGGTTGGAAATGTTTGAATTCTTTCCTATTTCCTATACAATGTACATTGAATGCATATTGTATGGGTATACTTATCAAGTTAATCAGAATCATGTGATTTTAGCTCGATAATACGTGGGAGTAAAGAGATCACCTATGGGCACATTCAAATACGCTGCAATTACAATAGCTCGAGATGCAATTGTACTTTTTTTCCCTGTCTCAATTGCTTGTAATACCCCATAAGGAATACCTAAATCTTTCGAACATTGCTGAATTGAAATCTCTTTTTTTTCACGAATTAACCTGATACTTGCTACATCTTTTTGGTGAAGAGTCATTATTCTCACCTCCTATCATTCTGTTCTTTTTTATTATATAACACCTTTAAGATTAAAACAACCTCAAAGGGTTAATTTTAATCTTAAAGGGTTAGACATGGAGGATTATACATGGAGATTAACAATATATTTGCAAAAAATTTAAAGAAATTAAGAGGAAGAAAAGGGCTCAGCAGAAGAGAATGTGCTATAGCACTAAATATTCCATATACTACTTTAACAAATTGGGAGAATGGTTCTAAAGTCCCTAGGATAGATCGAATACCTGACATTGCCAAATTTTTCAATGTAACTGTTTCAGAGTTATTAGAATACCCTTTGACTAATGAAGAAGTACTTCATACCGATGATTGTCACGAAGATCCAATAAAACGTTTATCACATATTTTATATGAAAAATACAAAAATGTTCCTGATGAATATAAACCGGAGCTAGAAAAAGAAGTACTTAAATACGCTAGATTATTAAAAATAGATATCGACCTTAAAAATAATAAATATTAAATTAAAGCTAGAGGGATTTCCGCTAGCTTTAATTTCTAAAAAAATAAAAATTATTTACTATTATACTTTTCGATTAAATCTAACAAATCACTACAAAGATCAAAATCAATATTGCTCTCTTCAATTATTAATTCATATATTTTTCTAAAATCAAACACTTCCATATACCTCACTTTCCCTGAAAAGATTGTGAAAACATTAACTAACATTCTTTTTTCTAAGTTTATCAAACAAAAAGAATGTTATATAAATGCAGAAAAGACATCTAATAGATGTCTTTTCTAATTTGTTCCACCAGGATCCGCATGAACTTTATTTATTTGATTAATAAATGTGTATTCTTTGTTTTTACCTTCTGTTCTGTAGTCACCAAAATCCTGCAACAAAACTGCACTCAAAAAATATATGTATATTATTATTTTTTTCATTGTCTAACTCCTCTTAAAAGAAATTTAATTAAATATTCCGAAAAAACACTTTTCTTTTTCCCAATACATCCTAAATATTTAATCTATTATACATTTCATTTGCATATTGTACAAAGAAGAAATCATTGTATGATTTAAACCTGTCTATAGCTTGTAATATTAATTTTTTATCCGAATATATTACTCCCTTATATGTTAATTGAATCGGCGTCAGCATTCCCCTTTTTTCCAATTCTTCAATCCCATTTCTCGCTTCCTGTACTTTCCCCTGTTCAAAATAATACATACATTTTTCTGCTGGGTGTAATGTGCCAAAATCAATAGTTTTAATGTCTCTTTTCCAATATAATTTAGTGAAGTTTATATTGTTCACTATAATTTCCTGTTTATATTTACAATTTCTTTTGATACATAGAGTTAAAGCTGTATCTAATTCATGTATTGCATCCTCGTAATTTCTAAAAATTGTATGCTCTCCAATACGTGCATGTAACATCGCCTGCATAATCGGAAAAAACCTCAAATCCTTATATTTCCATAACAAATCATTACAACTTCTAAAACGCACTGTATCATTTTTTCTATGTAAATAATAACTCCAGATATCTGTAATCCAATAATCATATAAACTTTGCACTTCTTGATCTTCTACATTAATTAGGTTTTCAATGGCTCTATTTTTATACACCTCAAATATATTAAAATCCCCTATATCACCTAATATTGATATCTTTAAAATATCGCATAATATAAGTAAATCTACCTCACTTTTAGTAATCTTTTTACGAAGTTCATCAACTGCACCATATATCACTTTACTATTCTTTATCCTTTTAGCTCTAGCATAAAATAACTTCATAACATCTGACATTTTCCGGATATAACAATCATCACATTCCATACTTTTCTGAATTAAAAATTTCAAGATGGATTCATTTCCATTTAAATATGCAACCACAAATAATCCCCGCATATTACTTTTCACTCTTTTGGAAATTGAATTAAAATTCTCTATACAACTGCGTTCCATTAACTCAACACTATTAGGGAAAACTTCATGTGCAATCTTTGCAATTTTAATAGCTGATAATTCTTTCCCCCTATTTCCCCACTCTGATATTGATGAACTAGATGTTTCTGTAACTCTCGCTATACTTCCCCAACTTTTGTTATTGGATTCTAAGACTTTGTTAAAACGTTCATATACAATATTCATACCCCTTCTCCTTTTTCAGTAAATTAAAATTTTTCTTTCCTATCCCTCTAAGTTTTATAAGTATATCATGACTATTTTCATATTTTGGGAGATATGCACTTATGCATATTGGTAATTAAAACCATATGAAATATCCTTATTTTTTATAATTATTATATAATAATTATCTTTTTATTATATTGAGAAATATTAATTTTAAGTATTATTCCTTAAAATTAACCCTTTAAGGTTCATTTTTTCAATTAAAGAATTGCTATTATTTAAAATCTTCCTTATAATAAAATAAAAAAACCCCACTCACATCTTTTTAAATTGGTATGTAGCCGGCAAGCACGAACCAATTTAAAACCCATTGAAAGTAGAGGTTTTTATATCACATAATAAAATATTTACTTGTTTTTCATTATAACATGTCTATTACATTATGTGAATAAAATCTCTTATTTTCCAAAAAAATATGTGTATTGGGATTTAGGAGGCTTTTTTATGTTAACAGGTACGAAACAGATTACTGCAAGTGATTTTACAAACGGTATTCAAATTGGCACAAACTCATTTCAAACAAATATGCAATTTAGAAAGACTAATACAACGTCCAAGTTCCTCATGCATGGACCAAAGTTTTTCGACGAGCTTCGTATCTATTTGCTGAAAAATAACGAGCTTGGCGAATATGCTTTGCCATCTTCTGCTTTAGCTACACTCATTTTACTTCATTACAAGGTAGATGATTTAGGGCGACTTCCTCGTAATTTTACATTATCGATAATCGCCAATGAATCTGATATCCCTTATTCTACGATTCATACAGGCTTTCAAGCCTTGCTTCATGCTGGACTGGTTCGGGAAATTTTCATTCATGGCATTCCCCTATATGAAATTTGTAATTACGCAAGATATAATCGTACTGCAAAAGAAGGGAATACACATGCGGACAAACTCTCTTATTTCCGTATTCCTAACTTATTGTTAGAGACTTCTATTTTAAAAGAGTTAGTTTCCCATCGTGACAGCAAGGGTATTATTGAATTTTTAAACCTATGCACTCACTTCACTCATCAACTTGAATATAGCAAAAATTCTGTTGAAGATTATTATTGCACTCGCAACATGGACGGCTTAAAGGAACGTTTAGGGCGAAATGCAAAAAAAGTTCGTAACTATTTGAAAATTATCTCACCAGTTTTCAATTTTGATGCTGCTATAAAAAAGGTTAGAAACCCACGTAAAGGGCGGATAGCTCGCATACGTGAAAAGATTCAACAAATTGTTATCACTCAATTTACAGTTAGTATCAATTCTGCATGCGTGATTGAAAATGATCGAGCTGAAATGAGACAAGCAGAAGCTAAAATGCGTAAAGAAGCAACAGCCCGTCTTGAATCCATTGGCATAGCATTAACCTCGAAAGATCGTAAAGACATTGTTGTTTCTTATAAAGGAGAAGTCTCACGAATCGCTACATATATTAAAAACAAACAACTTCGTGATGATTTTATGACGTATACGATGAGTTATGCAATGGATCAATGTGAAAGTTTCTTAGCACTTGGAAAAAAAATAAAATCAATTGGTGGCATGATCCGAGCAAAACTGCGTGAATCGTTTATTCCATGGGCGGAACGATATTTAGATGATGATACGCGTCATGCACTTGTACTAGAACTCATTTCTCATGATATTGATGTACCTGATGCATTCAGGCTTACTTAAATTTTAAAAACTAAATAGACGATAGCCTTGTTCAAAAAAATTCACTCGGACAAGGCTATTTGTCATGTTGAAACCAATCAGACAATCATTCTATTACCTTATAATTCTAAAAAACAGTAGGGCTATTTTTCCTCCCTAACTGTTTTTTTATGTTCCTGTATACTAGATTACGCTTCAATACTTGTGGAATTGTTAGTAAATCTATACTTCAATTGTGTAAACCTTAGTATATTGTTATAAAATTTGTGTGAATCTGAATAGTTTGTAGTTGTAGTTATGGATAAGTTAGTATTCCGATTCGATTTTTCAGACAATTCATCGGGACTTAGAGCCACAAGAGTTTTCAAGCTTTTCTCTTCATCTATATAGTATTTGTATTTTTTATATTATTATTAAAACTTTTATATAATAATTGAAGTTATTACTTAATAAATGAATTTATACATAAAAGATGAACAATCAATATACAACCGCTTTATGCATACTAATGTAATTTTGGGGGTGATTTTAGCAAACTTTAGCAAATTCAGAAAATACAAAGAGAGGATTTGACAAACTTACAATCCCCTCTGAAGTTCAATATTGATCTTTAAATCAGAACTACTTTTTAAATAATTTAGTAAACCAAGATTTGTCATGTTTACTAGATGTTATTAACTTGTTTGTTTCTTGAACCTCTTTCATCAGTTCTAACAATTGTTGATCTTTACTACTTATTTTAGAATCAAAAAACTTCTGTTGTTCCTCAATTTTAGTAAGAAGTTTTTTATTCGTTTCCACTACTTCTCTCATATGTTTGTTTTTTGCAAAATAAAAGTGCAGAGTATTGCAGCGAAGTTTCCTGCATGCAACTTTACTTGGAGAAGAGGGCATGATAGCCTGAGTCGGCACGCCAGTTATTGATACTGCTGGGTTCTTGGCGAATGAGTCATGCCCTTAGAGGCTCCATGTCAAGTTGCTCACCTCTGTATTTTGCGTTGCACTTCTCTGTATTTTTGCTCTGCTGAAAACAATATGTTGAATGAGCTGTATATTTTGTGCTTCTTGGTTTTGAAGTTGTATAGCAACTTCTTTCATATTCTCATACATTATTTGTAGAATGGGTTTATTCATACCATCGTCTTGTATAGCGTCTTCATCAATCACAATATAGTTTACAGTACCCTTTAATACGTTCTCAATTACATCTGGTGGTTCTTGTGCATCCTTCATGTTGGCTATTAGCTTAAAAAGTTCTAAGGATTCTCTCTGGTATCTTAAAGTTCTTCCCTTTGTTCCTGGCACTGTTGCTAAGTATGGTTTGAATTGATCTCTCCAAGCTTGAATGGTTGTACGGGGTTTTTGAAGTATCCGTGCAATATCAGCAAGAGAATAAGTTTTTTTATACGTACTGTCCTGGCTGCCGTGCCACGATTCCTCTGTGTGATCTTCCCTAGTCGTCATTCGTCGTCACCACCTCGTTTTATGTCTTTAATACGTTATTTCAAGTTGGCGTTTTATCGTTAATGGTTAAAATCAATGTTCGTCATGTTGTTGAATATTCGTTATTCGTCTAATTCGATTATTAATAAGTGTTTTCCTTTCATAAAAAGTTTCTAAAAATAAGTACGACTTAAGTCGTACTTATTTTTAGAAAACAGTTGTTTTTTTGGTTAAATGTGCTAAAATAAGATTATAAGTAATACTTAAGTCGTACTTGGATACGAAAGGGAGGAATTTTTAATGAAAATTGAAAGAAAAGTAGCCGATTTCGGAAACAGTTTTAATAATTTCACAGTGGATGGCTATTACTTTGAATTGGCAACGAATGTAGTAAAAGTTTCTAAGAAAAAAGCGGAAGATTTACTTGTTGAACGTATTTTAAATCCAGAGGATTTGTTAAATAGTTTATTAATTTCAACTGAAATTGACGGAGAAGAATTTTATTATGTGTTGGGACGATTAGCTGAAGATAATCAATTAGCAAATTCTCATGTAAATAAAATGCACGATAAAATTAAAAGTCCAATTCCTTATATAAGCTTTTTAGGAGCAATTGCATATTATCACGCACTGAACGCTGATAAAAACGATAATGAAGTTGAAATCGAATATATGAGTATGATGTTACCAATATGGTTGTTAAAACGTGAAGAGAAATTTAGCATTGCTCACAAGATGATGGAGCAAAGATTTATAGGTGAACATAAGGTTAAAGTTTTAACGCCAGGTATGGAAAGAGAGTTAACTATTACTGTTAACACAGCAAAATGCCGAAATGAATCAGAAATTGCTAGACATTCATTGAAATACAAAATGGTAGCAAAAGATAAAAATTCAAATGTAATCAGTATTGAGAAACGTTTGGAAGCTGAAAAATTTGATGATTTCGAAGTTGTACTTACTGATATTGGTGGAGGATCAACGGATGCTGTACGTTTAGGAAAAGGGCTTACTACACCTAAACACAGAGATTCATTCCAAGTAATCGATATTGAACCATTTTTAGGGTATATTGACCGATTTAGAAAAGAGAAAGTACTTCAATATTTTAAAGACTTAAGAACACTAGAAACATTTATTGTTAAGAATTATAAGGATCAAGATTACGTATTAACGGATGAAAATACAGGTCAAGAGCATGATTTTACTTCTGAAATTGTAGAAGCACTACAAGAATATGCAAAAATTTTAGTTGCTAAAGTACTAGATGTGTTTATTCCTTCAAGTACAAATACAGTTTTAAAATTCATCTATATTGGTGGGGAAGCGCCAGTTTTAGAACCATATATTAGGTTGGCGTTATTAGATCATATGAATGAAACGGCTGCAAAGAATAATCATTTCTTCTTAAGTGATATTATCAAGCGTGATGAAAAAGAAATATTCGCCCCAACATCCAGAACAATTAACTTAGCTGCTTTAGAGTTGAAAGCAATTGATGAAACAAAAGAACAGTTAGCTTAGAATAAAAGGACGTGCTAATATATGGCTAAAAGGAGAAAAATGGCATTAGGTGCTGAAAACATGCCCGATGACGTATATGAAATCCTTAATGAAAAGTCTAGTAGTAGACAATTAACAAGCTATGTTGTCGATTTAGTACAAAATGAGCAACGGTATGAGCAACTAATGCAAAAATTAGAAAGTGTAGAAAAGAGATTAAATCTTTTAAACACAGTTGAAAATAAATTAGATCAGTTACTTTCCAATGGGTTTGTTACTATACAAAAACAAACAGATTTTAAAGGTGAAGAACCAGATCTTAAAGAAGGTAAAATTATAAATGCTAAAGCGGTAGTTGGCGGAATTGCTAAAGAAGATAATGCAGAAGTAGATTTTTAAAATTTAATCACATGTTTCATGGGAAAGGACGATTATCATGTACTATAAATTAGACTTTTTACTGCAATATTTAGAGCGTAACGAAATGCCTTGTAAGTTTGTTATGTAAGGCGGAAAAGTAGTAAAGGGCATCGTAGATGGCAGAGACGAATATACTATCTACGTACAAACAGAAGAGCAAACACATTGCTTATTCAAAGGTTCAATTATGGATATTATTCCTGCTGAAAAATTAGATTTAAAAGCAATTCGGTCCATCACGCATAAGTGGAATATTGAAAAAAAGAAAGCATTGCAAAGTAAATAGTATGTTGCAATAAACATCATTTGAGTTTTAAGCAAGTATCAAGTATTAATAAAAAATCCCTGTTCATAGAAACGGAATTCTAAGACAGGGATTTTTTTGTTGCATTGCTTTTATTCTCATCATTGTTGTTAGGTATGCTAGATCTTCTAAATAGCAATATTCACAAATTTTTTTGTTGGAAAACTGAAGTGCGGAGATTTTCATTTTGTGCATTTCTTCTTTGTCAGAATGTTTGAACTCAGTTGCAGCTTTTTTGATTTTACGTAACATACTATCACTTAGGTGTTCCATTACATCATTGCATTTTATACAATGTTTCATTGAACATCACATGTTAATAGAGAAATTTTTATTTGAATCAAGGGAAGTCCTTCTTTCACTAGAAATTTTAAAAATGAAGAGAGAATTTCATCACTTATTGTGATAAGAGACCTCTCTGAATACAGTTTGAAATGTACCTTTTTTTTCATCCCATTTTCTCTTACTCATAATGAGATAACGAACGTAATGATTGTCGGATTTAGTGTGAGCTGATATCATCATTACATCTTGTTTGCTATAGCAATCTATATCGTGTATTCTCCACGCTTTTTCTAAGTCAAATGAGGAATGTTTCAGGTTTTCACAAGCTTGTTCTAGGTTATTTGCTTGGATGAATGAAAGTGTACTATCAAACATATTTAACGCAACGTATGTTGTCAAATGCATGAAAATATTACTCTCCTTTTGTATGAATATAGTTACTTTAAAAATCCTACAGAGCTACAGGAGAATGATTGGTAATAATTTTGTTGTTCTCGTCTTCAGATGAAATATGTTTTATTTTCTGTACGTTAGGAAATAAATTCTCAATTTTTTCATTCACACGTATAGAAATTGATTCAAATAAAACTTCTCGATCTTCGATAGATAGATGCTCGATATGGAAATATTTTTCCGTTAGTTCACCTGTATCTTTACACAACTTCTCTCTTTTTTTCTTTTCCTCAAGTTTCATTTTTCTTTTTAATGCTTGTTTCGCTTTCTTGAGATGCACTTCTTTCTCAAGAAGTGCTTTTAATTTCTCTTCTATTTTATTACTCATATAATTCACCTCCATATAAGAAATTTTATTTGTATATTAGGGATTTTCTTTTTTGTGAAAACGACTGGGTGTATTTGCTTTAATATAGTTAGAAAAGATTTTAAATACTTCTTCTCGATCTTCAATTGTCATGTGATACATATCGAAGTACTTTTCGCATAATGCACCTGTTTCGATTAATCGTTTCGTTCGTTTTTTTCTATCATGCTGTTTATCTTGAAATTGTAATTCTCGTTTTGTGATTTTTAAGTACTCTAATTCTAGTTCAATCTTTTTTAACTCTGTTTCATGTTTCATTTTTTATCACCTGAATTTCAGTAGATAGAAAAACTATGTACATCAATTATAATTTGTGTGGATAATAAAATCAATAAAAATAATTCAGAAAATGATAGAAAAAAAGAAGAAGAAATGGTAAAATATTCACTGTAAGGAACGTACAGTGCGCACTTACACAAACTTTCAGTTTGTATGTTTTACCAACCGAAATACATCGGTTGTTTCCTACGGGGTTTGTATAGTGGAAATATCAAATTTGAGGAGGTGAACTAGGATATGGCGATCTATCATTTAAAGGTGAAAACAATTTCAAGAAAGAAACAACAAAATGTAGTAGCGAGTGCTGCCTATCGAAGTGGTGAAGCGTTATATTGCGAACGAACAAAAGAAACAAAATATTACTCTCGTACTGTCCAACCTGAAACGCATATCCTAGCACCTTCTGAAGCGCCATCATGGGTTTTTCGTCGTCAAGATTTATGGAATGAAGTAGAACGTTTCGAGAAAAGAGGAAACAGTCGATTAGCAAGAGAAGTGGTTGTAGCAATCCCGAATGAATTGTCAGAAGAACAACAACGAGAACTTGTTTTAACGTTTACACATGATACATTTGTACAACAAGGAATGATTGCGGATGTTGCCATTCATCGAGATGACAAAAATAATCCTCATGCCCACATTTTATTGACAACTCGTGAGATTTCACAGGATGGGTTTGTGAAAAAGAAAAATAGAGATTGGGATAAGAAAGAAAATCTACTTGCATGGAGAGAAGCATGGGCGAAGTATGCAAATTTGTCTTTAGAAAAAGAAAATGTGCAAGAGAGAATTGACCATCGGTCTTACGAAGAACGAGGAATTGATTTATTACCATCAAAGCATATTGGCTATAAAGAACATCAATTAGAGAAACGTGGTATTCGTACCGAAACAGGAGAATATAATCGTCGTGTGCAAGTTTATAATCATCGTCTTATTTCCTTACAAGAAAAGAGACAATCGCTCCTTAAAGAACAACAAAAGAAAGAAACAGATTCGATTTCAAAAGTAGAGATATCTGTAAAAGGATATGTCGCTCTTCATAAAAAAATCGAGCTTGTTACGAAACAACAAGAACGTTTACAAGATAGCAAATCGACACAGAAATTACACTCCTATACATGGTTAAAAGAGCAAATTGAAACATCCGCTTATCGACAGTTAGAAAAGAAAAATCTGCACGTATATATTCAAGAACAACCAAAGGAATTGCAAGGTGAATATACGGTTCGCATGTATGAAAAAATGAAAGAACTACAGACGGAAGATATGGTGTCATTTGTAGAAGCGGTAGAGCGTGACGTGGTGATGGAGAAGGTTGAAAATCATATCAAAGAATCTGTAACCTATGAGCGCTTACAATCGCATATGGACCTGTTAGATCGTTGGGAAAAGAGTATGCAAAAGCAGAAAAAAGATGGACGGATTTCAGATGCTCGTTATGTATCAAATAGGAAAACATTACAAGCGCAAAGAGAAGATACAAATCAAGCGATGCAGTGGTATGAATTGCAAGCGATGTCCTTTCTTTCTCGAAAAGGATATAGTGTATATCTTCGTGATTGGAAAGAAGAAAATCAGCCGAAAATAGCTGTTCAAATCATAGAAGAAATGAAACAACACCCTTCGCTTTCTATGGGCATAATTGTACAAAGAGTAAAAGAAAATGAAGTGTTAGCAGAAGCGCAAAAAATTATTAGAAAAGAAGTAACCATTGATGCCATTGATATGCGAAGAAAGCAACTCCATAAGTGGAAAGTGGCGGAACAAAAACAAAAACGTTCGGAACGTGTAGAATACATTATTGAGCAAGCAAAAGTATTAGTGGAAGCTCGTAAGATTTTAGTAGAACGTTTTGAACAAGAGTTGAAACAATATCCGAAAACACAAAGGGTTATTCAATCATTAGGTATAACAGAAAATAGTCCTGTTATGAGTAAGTGGTTAAGCTGGAAACAAACGTTAGGAAGAGAAGTAACAGAAGAAGAAAGTATGTCCTATGTAACAAAACTTTCGGTACAGCAAAAAGAAGAAAAAATGTTACAGGAAGCCAAACAAATATTACGGAAAGAAGTAACCTATCACAATGTGTCTGTAGCTATTGACCAGTTACAAGAACAGTTAACGGATACACCAATTCAAATCATATTGAATGAAGCGAGAACGAAAAAGATGGAGTATGAACTTGCGATTGAGCGAGTAGGTGAGTATCAAGAACTCTCTTCTAAGTGGAGAAAAACAAATTCTCAGCAATATAGATTGGGAGAATTGAAAACGTGGTTCACTCAAAAAGGAATGGATGTCAATCATCTTGCATATAGCTTACAACGAATGAAGTGGAATGTAGAGAAAATAGAAAAAGAAGCGCTTCGAAAAGAACGGATAGCGGAAGTACAATTACCACGAATCCAACAAGCGAAAAAGGTATTAGAAGAACAAGCGATTCGCTATGTAGGAGAAACGTATCCAGAGCTGAAAGACTTGTATACGAATCGTCATTTACTGAGTCAAAAAGAGCGACAAGTATTGGTTCAAATGAAACAGTGGAATGAAGAAAGTGGAACGGTGTACGATTTTGTGAATCGTCAAGGGAACTTGGAAGACCTACAAGATAAAATTATTCGTAAAAAATTGCACGTGAAGCACAGTATTTCGCATGTATCAGCGGTGGTACAAAAATTTGCGAAAGTACATCAGGCAGAACAAATCTTAGCGCAAGCGGAAGAAAAGAAGAAAGAGTTAGAAACAAAAGGAAATACGTTCAAGCGAGTGGTACTACGAGATCAAACATTACTCAAAGAGTATCAGGCTGTACAGGAGCGCATTGAAAAAGCGAAAGAGGTTCTACAACTCAAGCAAGAGTTAGTCAAAGAAAATGGGGAAGCACGCCAAGCAGAGTTGGAAGAACTGAAGTTGTCGTATCATCAATTCCAAGAGAAAGAAAATCGTTTAGATGGCTTGCTGGAAGTATCAGATATTCTGGAGCGTACGCGTCAAAAAATGCGCCAAGAAGCTAAAGAAAGAGAATATGAGCACCAACAAGAAATCAGAAGGCAAAAAATGAAAAACAGAGGATTGGAACTATAATGAGAAAGGGTGAATAGTTTGAAACAGACAAAGGTATTATATAGTGTCATTGGTGTGTTGTTAGTTGTAGTGGGGGTTATGGTTGGAATCATCGTAGCTAAAAACGGTGCTTCCCCGAATGCCCAGCAGGCAGCAAAACAGGAAGTGCAACAAACATCAAAAAAGACCGAGTCTAAAAAGAAAGTAACAGCAGAAGATGTGAAGGTAGTTGAGCAACGTACAAAAGAATATTTAAATCCGTATGTGTTTAAAGAAGGCTATAAAGTATCTGATGAAAAGGTGCGCGAAATTCAACAAACATATTTAACGAAACGTGTGCAGGAAGAGTTGTTGCCGAAGTATTCGTACCTTGCAGACTGGAGAGATGCAACAAAAGAAGGAGGGATTCAAACATTTCAAGTGCTAGACAAATACAGCCAAATCGATCAGCCTAATCAAACGGTCACTACATATGTGAAGTACAATGATCCTCCCAGTGTATACGGGCAAAACGTAGATATTGAAACTTGGATCGAGTGGATAGAAGAAAATAAAGAATGGCGCATCAATAGTTGTTCGAACTGGATTAATCGTTCTACTGGAGAAATGCTTCCTGAAGCAAAACCGATATCTGATAATAAGAGGAGCCTTTCAGGCGGAAGAGATATTCGCTTCCCTATCAATCATTGATGAAAAAATATAACCTTGAGTAGAAACGCTATTTTAGAAAATGGCGTTTTTTTCTGTGTACAACTTTATTTTGCTACTATCTCTTCATATATATTTAAAGAACCTAGAATCTTATCGGGATGGTGAGGATATATGAATCAATACCAAATGTTGTATAGTACGCCTTATTTGTATTCTTCTCGAACGTTACAGGAAATGTATAGGGGGGCGAGAAAAGAGGAGGATATCACTGCGATACAGGAGCATATGCTGCGGCATGAGGTGTATTTAGATCGACAATACCGAGGGTACTACTATTTGAGTGAAAAAATTGAAGGTGATTTGTACGGAACAGAGTATCCAGTATCTTGGAATGAGTTAGTGGAAGAGTATCAGTTATATAGGGATTTCCAAGGAAATTTGTCCATTCAACCGAAAGGATGGCGATAACATGACCATTGTAGGCGAATTAGGGGTTGTATATGGCGTGACAGGTGCAACCGTTATGAGTATTAAATTGCTGAAAAGAAAAGGGTTTCACCTTCCTGATTGGATGCTACGTGCGGGTCTGAAATGCTTGTTAATTGGAACAGTGTGGTATGTGCTACGTGATATGCTCGATGTATTTCTACGCTAGTATTTTATCGGGTAGTTGAAGGGAGCTGTTGCAATGCATGAAAACACCTTCTTTCTTATGTACTAGATAGCCCCAACTACCTCTAGGGAGGCATGGAGGGAATGTTTTCACTTTTATTTATCCCTGTTACGTTTATAACAGTCGCTTATTTTTATAAAGGAAAAGAGATGAGTGATAAGAAGAAGATCAAAGCATTTTTTGAAATTACGAAAGTGTGTGTGCAGCATAAAGGCGAAATCCAATACCCTGTATTTTTGAAACAAACAGAGGATGATAGTAGTACGACGTATGTTTATCGGCTGCCGTTAGGTGTGCCGAGTCAGCTCATACAGAAGTTAGCGCAAGTATTAGAGGAAGGCTTGTATAAACCCGTCATGATTTCCTTTCAACGACGAGAGCTGTTTATACGGGTATTCCAGCAATGTATTCCTGAAAAATGGCATTGGTCCAGTGAATTGTTACGAGAGAAGACATGGAACGTCATCATGGGAAGAGCGTTAGATCGAATGATTTATCATGATTTTGAAAAAACACCGCATATGTGTGTTAGTGGTATGACTCGCTTTGGTAAGACTGTTTTTCTCAAAAATATCATGACCAGTTTAATTTTACAGCAGCCAGATTATGTGAAATTCCATGTGATTGATTTAAAAGAAGGTCTAGAGTTTAGTCCCTACAGGGACTTATTGCAAGTAGAAGAAGTGGCGGAGAATCCGATGCAAGCTTTTGATATGTTGCATCGCATCCGTGAAAAGATGGTGGCACAGGTCGTACGTATGAAAGACTCTTATTTTACCAACATTGTAGACACGCCAATCAAGGAGCGTAATTTCATTATAGTTGATGAATCGGCGAACTTGTGTCCAACACAGGGATTGCCAAAACAAAAGAGAGCTATGCTCTATCTGTGTCAAGAAATGTTGTCTGAAATAGCGAGGATTGGCGGAGCATTGGGGTTTCGACTAATTTTTTGCACCCAATACCCGACTTCTGATACCTTACCAAGACAAATTAAACAAAATAGTGACGCCAAGATTGGATTTCGTTTACCGACCGTAGTAGCTTCACAAGTGGCTATAGATGAAAGTGGATTAGAAGAACTTCCGTCCATACCAGGGAGAGCGCTTTTTAAAACAGATCGTGTAGAAGAAATTCAAGTACCTTATCTGTCCAATAAGAAAATGTGGAATGCATTAAAACAGTATAAGGTGGTGAAACAAATTGAAACATCAAAAACTGAAACAAAAAGCGAGACACATCGAGATTTTATCGAGTTTAAGTAAATTAGAATTTGCGTCTAGACGACAGTTGCAAGCCATTCATTGTCTAGGTAGCATTCGGAATGCCAATCGTATTCTGAAGGATTTACGCTCCTACTGTCATGTGACTTCGCACAACCGAGAGTATGTGTATTATCTCAATAAAAAAGGGATGGCACTACTCGACATACAGGCAAAAGAAAGAAAAAAGAAGCATCAATTAGAACATATTTTATTGCGAAATGAAGCATGGATGTGGCTAGATTTTCCTGATTGGAAAACAGAGCAAGTCGTTACCTTGCGATATCAAGGAGAAGAAAAAACAATCGTTCCAGATGCGTTTTTCATCAAAGATAATGTTCCCCATTTCGTAGAAATAGATCGGCTACAGCATATGAAAGTGAATGAAAAGAAGATACAGTATTATGCTCATTTAACTAGCATTTATCAGAAGCAACAGCAAATTAAGCCCATTATCATTTTTTGTACGATATCTGACTGTAGGGAAAAGCAATTAATGAATTATGCACTGAAGCATAATGTGTATGTACAGATATACTTATTACAGGATGTATTGTAAAAAGAATACATGGCAAGTATAGCCTCTTTACATCCAAAAATCAGTAGGGTCAATGTTTTTTCCTGTTAATTTACGTAATGCAGTGATAATCTTATTTTGGTTTTTAAAAGAGGGGTGAAAAGCGTTCCCTTTACAGAGTCGACTAAGTGTACTTTTACTAACGCCACTAACTTTTGAGACTTTTTCTTGAGTGAGGTCATGTCGATCTAAAAACTTTCCTAGTTTACTACGTGGTTTGATACTAAGCCATTCCCATGCCATTATACATTCACCTCTGAATTAGATTAATTTAATACTAGTTTGTCCAGAAGTTCCATTGTTAAAACAGTTTCATTTTAAAGTGATGAATACACATGTAAGAGCATAAACTATAGAAAACCAAAAATATAAATATATTATGTAATTATTTCATGGAATATAGCATACATATTAATAGCTACAAGTTGCGACTACACTGAAGTATAAATTGCAACTTGTTGCAAAGGGTATGCTAGTAAAATAACAAAGCGAAAACTCTTACTCTCGCAAGGGGTTTCGCTTTTTGTATGGAGTGAGGAAGTGGAAGTAGATAAGTAGAAAACTAATAATTTCACGTACTATAATGTAAAAACATGTAAAATAAGAGAGAAACATCTCAAATAAGGGGTTTTCTCTGTCGTCCTGTCGATATTTGCTGTATAATAAGGAAGATCAATTAATATGACTTCCAATATGCGGAGTTTAACATGTTTCACTTTTTTCATAGTAGCTTCAACAAAAATCAAAATCCCTATGGATAGCAGGCACACAATACTGACGTTGTATTGTATGCCTGCTCTTTTTTTGTATAGGTAAGGCGTAGCAAAGCACACAGTCTTGGCAACGGAATGGCTATAGAATAAGAGAGTAGTGGCGAGGTGTGTAAAGGGAATCCCCTTGAAAGTCACATGCATGTTTCATGCGATTCCAAGGGGATTTTGTGTAGGAATACATGATGGATTTTCCAGTATTCCTCTATATGAGTATATGATACAATCAAGGTGTTCCGTATATTCCATTATATTGAACACCCATAGCAAATGCCTACAAGCAGGAGGCATTTCTTCTTATTTTTCCCTTCAGGTAAGCTAACGACCTGAAGGGTTTTTATTGTTAGAAAAGGGACAGTTGGATTGGTTCTTGTTCTTCTTCTTGATTTTTACAAGAGATATATCGATGGTAGCCCGCCCCTAATCTTCGCTGAATTTCTTTGTCGAGTAACGCAATTGCATATTCCTGTGATTTGGTATACATGACCATTTCCTGAGTAGGGTACATTTCTCCACTTGGTGCTACAATGGTATAAGAAAGTGTATAGGTACGGATTTTCAAAAAAACAACTCCTTATTGCGCATAATAGTGAATGCAATAGAATACATACGTGATGAGGACACCTACAAATATGATACCGTATAATTTTAATCCGATCAGTGCGAATTTAGAAAAAATAGATAATCCTTTTTTTAGAAATGTAAATAAAACACCAGCCAAGAATAAGACAACAGAACCACTTATGAGAAAACTAAGCAATGTTTCCACCTCTTTTCTGTGTATGCTGTATGATCCGTTATAGCTCTTCCAAATCTGTTTCCATAATGTATACAGGTGCGACATGTTCTTGTTCCAGCAAGGTTTGCAACTGTTGTTGGAGTTCAAATCCATCTCTCGACTCAGCCAACAAAAAAGACTTTGAAAAGTTGTTTCCATCCACAGAATAGCTCACATCAAACATGTACATACTCACTGTGCCACCTTTTTACAGGATTTGAATGAAATGAGTTTATATTGCTCATGTCGAACAACTTGGCGTCCATCAATTCCAAGTTGGAAAAAGGATTCCATTTCAGAAATATCTACAATACTAGTATGTTCAAGCACCTTTACAATATATCCTGTTACTTGCAGAGAGGGGTTATGACGGTAAGGAAACGTTACATAATCTCCAACATTGATTTTGTGAATGCTGCCATTAGAAGCCATAGTAGACACCTGCCATCACGTACGTTATTGTGAATAGAATAATAGGTGCAAGGAAAGTACCGAAAAAGTATAGTTGAGACTCTTTACAACCATCAATTCCAAACCATTCACACAGTGCATGATATTTGGTGAGTAGCTTATCTTTTGGCGTCTGAGGTGTCTGTTGTGGTCTTTCAGAATATGATATAATAGCTTCATCATTTTTAATTTGTAAAGCGTTTGACATAACGTTCATCCTTTCTAGATTAGAAATGTTTATGTAAAAGTCCTTTGTGCTTGGTAGGCTGGGAGGGCTTTTACTATGTTTTGAGAGGGAAGTTTAAGAAACTCCTGTTCGTTCTAGCGCTGTGTTCTCTTCTGTACTTTGTACGCATATAAATCTTCTCGCAAGTATAGACGAGTTTTTCTAATCGTTCCAAATTCTACAAACGGTAATATTTTACCATTTTGTACAGATTGATTAAATGCTGATGTAGTTTGGCCTGTAATCGTGCGAGCTTCCTCTTGCATAACTAAATTCTGTTCAATCCACGTTTTGACTTTGTTTCTTTGCATTTGTGTTCATCCTTTTAATGTAGCTTTCGTTCAGGATAATAATACCACATAAATAATTGCATGTAAATAATTTTATGCAAGTGGTTAAAATAAGGTAGCTACATGTAGCTACCTCAAGTGCAAAAGGAGAATAAATATGAATTGTTCGCATTGTTTTTTTACGAATCTGCGCTCTATAAATATGGTGTATAAAAACGTTGTTTGGTTTTATTTCAAGGGAGGAGTATCAATTTGAATCGAGAACTGATATTGCTCGTGTGATTCTTCTTCTAATAAAGTAGCAAGGGCTTGCAATTGGTGAATGACCTTTTGTTTAGATCTGAGCCCTGCATAGTGTATATGAAAGGATTCTGGAATAGAGGATTCTATCTGTTCTATAGGTTCTAATGGAATCGTTGTGGGTTCAGATTCTGGAATCACAGGTACATCTTGCATCGGAATTGTTGGTGCAGGTGTTTGCGTTTGAACTGGTTCGGTGGAATGAGGATGTTGCAGATTAGTAGGTATATCTTCTTTGAAATTAGTCATTTCTTTTCGTTTTAAATTCACTTTTCTTTGCGTCGTAATTTCATGCATTTTATATAAGTCATAGAGTTTCCTTTTATATGTTCCCAATCCTTCTAAGATTTCTTTGCTTGAAAAATGTTCCTTCCAATATTGCAGGCGCATTTTCTGGTCTTCAGTAGGAAGCGCTTCTAAAGAAGTCAATGGTAAGAATGTGTTTAATTCCTCAATTTTTACGGTTTCTGTCAATGAAAATCACTCCTCTAAACATGGTATGGTGTATAGATTCTATAGAAAAGAATGATTCCCTCTGAAAATAATCGTAGAGACTATTATTATTTTGAGGATGCTTGAAATGATTCTATGATATAATTTTTACAGTGACAAGTCTCTTCTATGTATAAACACCTTGTCACTAATCTTCTATCGTTATCTTTTTCGCATCTTACAAGAGCCATCATTCCTAATGTTTGGGATGATGGCTCTTTTTTCTTTCCAATAAAAAAGCCCGTATCACTGGAAAAAGGTGGGGCTGTGTAGTAATGGAACAAGAACGGCAATAAGATTTAATTACATTCTCAAAAATCCTAGTTATGTATACAGAAGCATGCTGAAATTTCTATAAGGATAAAGCTTGCTGAGGAAAATACCCTTTTCTTTAGTTTAATATGAAAACTAAGTTATTAATGTTGAGGGTGTAGCAAAACTAAAATAAATATGCAATTTTATAAATGTGTTGCATTAATACAGGAACCATTTTGTTATCATGTACATTCGCTGTTGTAAATGCATACGACAGTACAACACCTTCTGGTGTAGAAAAAACATGAGCTTTGTATCGCTTATACCAACCATAATGAGTCAATTTCTCCCACTTTGCTTGTGAATCATACAAACTACTGTAAGGCAGTGCTATCAATTAAAACGCATGGAATCAATTCTACATTCATTTCTTGAAGAATCTGTTTATGAAGCAACGGAATCCCTTCGTTGCGAAACCAAGTACCTACACGTGAAAAAGTAGATATATGAGGAACAAAAGAAAGACCACAAGCTACACGAAATGAAGGATATTGATGCAAAAAACGAGTTAATTTGCGTAAAGAATTGATCTGGAATACCGTTCTTACAAAAAACATGTGAGTAAAGCTTTTCTACAGATAGGTGGACGGCCTGTCATAGGCGGAACGCCTCCAAGAGTTAAACTGTCTACATATGCAAATAAAATTTGTAAAATGGATTGATTCTAATCAAAATTGATTATCATACTAGTAAATCCGTCCTTTTTGGAGATAGTTTTGGGATACTATCATTCTTCTAGGAAAACGGATTTCTTTATGTATTCATTTTTGGATATTTATGAGTTTTGCAACACCCTCTAATGTTGATAAAAAAATACATACATTGCTATTTTTGGTGTTCGTTTGATATATTCTTTATTAAGAACAAATGTTGGACACTATACATTTAGAATTTTAGGTAGTTTGATTGTTAACTAGTTTAAAGAAAGGCGGGAAAAGTTTGGAAGAACCTATTCGTTTGAAAGAAATATTTTATATTGTAAAAAAACGTTTATTTACAATCGTATCTATCTCTGTAGGAACAGCAATTGCAAGTGCAATAATAAATTTCTATTTTATAACACCCATCTATCAATCGTCTACTCAAATTCTTGTAAATCAAAAAAAACAAGAGGGTATAATTCAACCAGGAGAAATTCAAACCAATATTCAATTAACAAATACATATAAAATTATTATAAAAAGCCCTGTTATTTTGGAACAAGTAAAAAACAAGTTGAAATTAGACATGTCAATACAAGAATTAAGTGGAAAGATTAATGTGGCAAATGAAAAGGACTCCCAAGTAATTATTATTACTGTACAAAGCGAGGATCTTAAATTAGCCAATAATATTGCGAATACAGTAGCAGAAGTCTTTAAAAATGAAGTTGCACAAATTATGAGTATCGATAATGTTACGATTCTTTCCAAAGCAGAAATAGTAACAGAAAAAGAACCTGTAAAACCTAGACCACTATTAAACATTGGAATTGTTTTCAGTATGGGATTGATATTAGCAATTGGATTTGTTCTATTGATAGAACATTTAGATAACACATTGAAAAAAGAAGAAGATATTGAAAATGAGCTCGAACTACCTGTTTTTGGAGTTATTTCTCATATTAATGAAAATGAAGAAAATGGTAATGACATGATTACAGAAGCAAAGAAAGTGAGGGAACGTACAATTGGTTCTTAAAAAAAAGAAAGTACGCCAACGTCGACAATTAATTGCTCATGCTCGATCCAACTCTTCTATAGCAGAACAATATCGTAATATTCGCACTAATATTGAGTTTGCTGCAGTAGATAAACCAATCCAATCCCTTCTTATTACGTCTCCAACTTCTGAAGCTGGCAAGACAACGACTGCAGCAAATCTAGCAGTGGTATTTGCTCAACAAGGAAAAAAAGTATTAATAGTAGATACAGATTTACGTAAACCGGTACTACACGAACTGTTCCAAGTTGATAATAAGTATGGGTTAACAAGCACATTAACCGGAGCACAGATTCTTGAAGATTGTATCAAACCTACAGAAGTAAATGGGTTATACGTATTTCCATGTGGACCAATTCCACCAAATCCAGCAGAGTTATTAGGATCAGAAACAATGAAAGAAACTATATCACACTTACATCAAATATATGATTTTATTATTTTTGATACCCCGCCCATTCTAGCCGTATCAGACGCGCAAATTCTGGCAAATCAATGTCATTCATCACTTCTTGTTATTCGTTGTGGTGTAACGGAAAAAGCTGATGCATTGAAAGCAAAACATATATTAGGTAACACCCATGGAAAACTCCTTGGCGCTATATTAAATGATAGGGAACAACAAAAAGGGGAAGAGTACTATTATAGCCAGAATTAAAAAATAAAAAGCAAGTATCAATATGGCAAAAATCAGCAATGGAAGAAGGGATTCATATTATTGTTGCTACACTAAATCATTAAATTAGCATGTAAAATGATAAAGCTAGTCGTATTGTTCAGCAAGTAAAAGAGTTAAATAACATTTTAAAGGAGCAGAAACTAAATATTACAGTACCATCAGTCAAGAAGTTCTATCATGATCTTAATTATCGGAATATTTAGATTATAATAGGATTATTACGTTAAATTAAACAAATAGATTTGAGTTAATAGAATTTGCTTCTAACTCTGTACCACATTATGCAGGAAAAAAGTTATATAAATGACAGTTAAAGAGCTTTATTCCTATTATCATTGACCTTGAAAGAAATATGGAGTTTGTAGAAAATCCAAAGAAATTATATAAGCTAGTGAAGCAAGGAGCTTTAGTGCAAACTACCGCCAGTAGTTTAATTGGCCATTTTGGAAAAAAAGATTAAGAAATGTAGCCTACAGCTCATTGAATATAAATTAACACATGTCATTGCTTCTGATGCTCACAATATAACGACAAGAACATTTCATTTGCAAACTGGTTACAACGTTATAGAAAAAGGATTTGGCATTTCTGTAGCTGGTAGCTTCAAAGAAAATGCATATTTAGCTCTCAGTGGTAAAGAGATTTATAAGGAAGAACCAGAGATGATACGTCATAAAAAGTTATTTAGTTTGTTTAAAAGCTTAATAAAGTTGGTGATGTCTTCCTTACCGATATCAATGGGGGCACTCGGTCATGCTGTGGGTAAAATGTATTACCTTAGACGCTTGTCGTCAAAAGTATGGTGTGAGGAGGGGTTAGATGCCCGGATATATTATGTAACTATTCTAGTTATTACTGAAAAAGAAAATTAAAGGTATATTAACGGTTCTTTAGGAGGTACGAAAATTGACGTATAAAGGAAGGATATGCCTATTAATATTAATAGATTCTCTGATTGTTTTGACTTCAGTTTGTTTAAGTTACTGGATTTTATTTCCTGAATTATTAAAGGAAGAACCTGCACTTTGTATTACAAGTTCCATAGCGCTATTGTGTAGTCATCATTTTTTTGCGTATTCTTATAAGTTATATAAAAAAGCCTGGGAGTACGCAAGTATTAGAGAATTGGAGCAAATTTTTAAAGCCGTTACTTTCTCTGTTATCGTAATTGCAGTTGTTCAATATATAACGGAGCAATATGTATATTTGCGCATTTTAGCAATTACATGGATGTTATATATAGTATTACTTGGGGGCTCTCGTTTGGTATGGCGTATTTTTCGCGATAGATACATTACGAAAAATATTGGTTACAAACGTACACTTATTGTGGGAGCTGGTTCAGCGGGAACGATGGTTATACGACAATTGCAAAAAAATAAAAGTACTTATTTAGAGGCAGTTGCATTTGTAGACGATAATAAAACAAAACAACATTTAGAAATTCATGGTGTTCCTGTAGTTGGAACGACAGCTAATATTCACCAAATAGTGGATCAATATGAAATTGAACATATCATTATTGCCATTCCATCTTTAAAGAGAAGAGAAATAAATAAGATTTTTCAAGAATGTACCAAAACAAAAGCGAAAACTCAAATTGTACCTATGTTAGAAGATATATTAGATGGAAATATTTCTATTAATGGATTTAGTGATGTTAAGGTTGAAGATTTGCTCGGTAGAGAACCTGTCAAATTAGATGATATAGGTATTACTGGAACAATTACTGGTCATACAATTTTGGTTACAGGTGCTGGTGGATCCATTGGTTCTGAAATTTGCCGACAAGTCATGAAATATACGCCAGAAAAAGTTATCTTATTAGGTCATGGAGAAAATAGTATTTACACAATTGAGATGGAGCTAAAGGAGTACTATCAAGAGAACGTTGAAATAATAGCAGAAATCGCCGATATTCAAGATCGGAATAAATTATTTAGCTTAATAGAAAAACATAAACCATACATTATATATCATGCAGCAGCACATAAGCATGTTCCTCTTATGGAACGTAATCCAGAGGAAGCTGTAAAAAATAACATAATTGGTACCAAAAATATTGCAGAAGCCGCAGATACGTTTAAAGTAAATTCGTTTGTTATGATTTCAACCGATAAGGCTGTCAATCCTACAAGTGTGATGGGAGCTACAAAACGTATTGCTGAAATGATTGTTCAACACATGAATACAATAAGTAAAACAAAATTTGTGGCCGTTCGTTTTGGAAATGTGTTAGGAAGCCGTGGAAGTGTTATCCCATTATTTAAAAAACAAATAGAAAAAGGGGGACCTGTAACTATTACTCATCCAGATATGGTACGCTATTTCATGACAATTCCAGAGGCATCACGTCTTGTAATACAAGCAGGAGCTTTAGCAAAGGGAGGAGAGATTTTTGTACTGGATATGGGGGAGCCTGTTAAAATTGTTGATCTTGCAAAAAGTTTAATTACATTATCAGGATATTCTATAGAAGAAATTGGAATTGAGTTTACAGGGATGAGACCTGGTGAAAAGTTATATGAGGAGTTATTTAAAGACGCAGATGTGTTAGCAAATAAAATTTATCCGAAAATATATGTCGGTAAACCAAAAATTACGGATATTACTACTATTATGAATTTGATAGAATATTTTCATGAGTATGAAAAAACTAAGTTAAAACAAATATTATTTGATATAGCCTTTGAGAGAAACATCGATACTCCAGTTATGAAAATATAAATGACAGGATTAGGAGAATTAAAAATGGAGTTATCGAAAAAAAGAAAACCATCAGATAGAAAAGCACCTTTAACATTAAAACGGAATTTTTTATATACAGCAACTGCAAACCTTATATACGCTTTTAGTCAATGGTTGATTATTTTATTAATTGCTAAGCTGGGAAATATAGAAATGGTTGGACAATATTCTCTAGGCTTATCCATAACAGCTCCCATATTTTTGTTTCTTAATATGAACTTACGGAGTATACAGGCAACTGATACAAATAATAGCTATAAGTTTATAGACTATTTTATAAATCGAGTTATTACAAGTCTAATAGGTATCATAATTGTATCAATTATTGCATTACTAGGAACTTTCAATGACCAAACGAGAGGAATTATACTTTTAATGGCATTAAGTCGTTTTTTTGAGTCGTTGTGTGATGTATCTTATGGACTCTATCAGCAAAAAGAGAGGATGGATTATCTAGCTTTTTCGAAAATCATACAAAGCATATTGGCTATCTTTTTGGTTACCTTATCTATGGTAATGTTTAAGAATCTACTGTTAAGTGTGATTTTATATTCCTTAACATTTATATTTGTTTTAACCTTATACGATTTTAGAAAAATTAGGGGGTTGGTGCATTTTAATATGTTTAAATTCTATAAAAATCCTAGTAAATTTTCTAATGTAAAAACATTAATTATTCTTGGACTACCGTTGGGAATTGTATCTTCCTTAGATACACTAAATGCGAACCTTCCTAGGTACTTTATTCAATACTTTTTGAATGAAGTAGCATTGGGGTATTTTGCTTCAATAGCATTTATCATGTCAACAGGAGCTACAGTTGTAAACGCACTTGCTCATGCTAGTATTTCAAAACTGGCCAATTACTATCAAATAAACTATGAGTTATTTAAAAAATTATTATTGCAACTTGTTTGTCTAGGAATACTCATAGGAGGAGGAGGGGTTCTAGTAAGTTATTTATTTGGTGAAAGTATATTGAATTTTCTATATACAGATGCTTATAGCCTTTATAATAACGTATTTATTATCATTATGGTTTCTGGATTAATTTGGTACGTAACTGGATTTGTGAGTAGTGCACTTACTGCAACTAGAGAATATAAAGCACAGGTTCCCATTCACATCATAACAACAATTGTTACGGTTATTTCATCAGTGCTGTTAATACCTCAATATACTTTAATTGGAGCTGCGTTAGTTGTATGTATTTCAAATACATGCAGATGTATTTTAACCTTAAATACTCTTAATAAAATTGTCAGTAAAAAAAATAAAAGAGGTATCGAAGAATGCGTTTGAAGGCTTTTTTTCAAAAAAATGGTTATGTATTAGGTTTTTTTAGGTTATTCACAAGAAGTTTTATAAAAGTATTACATGTACTAAATACAACTAGATGGAGGGTTATAGGGGTTCAATTAGGTAAGGGGTCAATTATACAGGTGGGTACGAAAATTGAAAATCCTAAACAAATAATAATAGGTGATAACTGCTTAATTGCAAGTGGTACTGTAATTGATAGTGAAAAAAATGATGGAAAGTTAATTTTGAAAAATAATGTTCAGATTAACAAGGGAGTGAGATTAGATCACACTGGAAATCTCGTAATATATGATAACGTTCTAGTCTCAGAGTATGCGACTGTATATACTCATAGTCACGGACACAACCCTCGATCTAATCCAGTTCCTCAAAGTCTAATTATTAGAGAAAAAACTTGGATTGGCTCCCATTCTATTATCTTATCAGGAATTAATGAGATAGGAAGTAACTCTATAGTAGCCTCAGGATCGATAGTTACTAAAACTGTAGAGTCAAAATCTGTATATGGGGGAAACCCAGCTAAGTATATTAAATCTTTATAGGAGCATTTTTATGAATTTGTTTTTATTAATAGTAATGTTACTTGTAATATATTTATTTGGTTTATGTCACTCATATTTTAGATCCAATAAAGATATATTCTCACCTGGAGTCTTGATTACTTTTTTGCAGATCATTAGTACAATCCCATACCTATTATTGTTACTGTTTGACAAAAGTCAGATTTCATACCTTATATATACTAATAAGTTTGATGTGGAAAATAAACTGATTTGGTATGTGTTTATACAAATTTTAGGTTATATCTGCTTAATGATAGGTATAGAGTGTAAAAGGTATCCGAATTTTTTTCGGAAAAATTCTATAATAAATATCGATATTTCTCAAAATAGGACATATATAGCTATCTTTATCTCATTACTTTTAGGTATTCTTGGCTACATATTTTTTTTAAAAAGTATAGGAGGTTTCAGTAATCTTATTTATAATCTTCAGCATCGAGCTGAGTTTACTTCAGGGAATGGTTATATATTAACTTTGCTTAAATTTTTGACAGTAGCTATTTGCTTATTAATTTATAGTAGGAAGTTTAAAAGGAATGGGAGCATATGGTATAAATTTTTCATTCTAGTCGTATTGATGGGTACAATATTTGTTTTATCTACTCTTGGTGGACGAAAATCTACTATACATTTAGTGATATTGTGCATATTATTTTTTCATTATGGAGTTTCACGTATAAAAAAAATGCCTATTAATTTTTATTTTATATTAATTGTGGGTTTGGTATATTTTATAGCCATGCCAATATTAAGAAGCCCAGGAGCTATTGAATATTATAGTGAAAGACCGACAGAATTATATGAGCAAGTAAAACAAAATTATACTGAATCTATAAAATCTATAAGTTATGTGGACCATTATGTCTTGATAACAGACCATTTTACTTTGCAAAATGTTTGGTTAGGAAAAAGTTATTTAGATTTATTCAAAGCACCTTTACCAAGATCTATATATCCTGAAAAACCACCTATTGATGATGGTATGTATATTCGTACAATAGCAGAAGGATATAATGTTACACCGTCTAAACCAGTTCAGGAGTTGTATGCGTCCTCCTGGCCGCCTGAAACTCTTGGAAGTATGTATGCTAATTTTTGGATACCGGGTGTTGTATTCGGGATGTATATATTAGGAGTTATTTATAAAATGTCATATTATTTCATGAAAGTGAGTGGATATAATTTTATATCTATTTTCATTTATGGAAGTATAATTTTAAACTTTCAATTAAGTAATTTAAGAATAGTACAGATTACCACGGATTTATTATTAGTTTTAGTATTTATTTTTTTATTTTCTAATAAAGAAAAGAAACCATTAGGGTGAGGGAATTTAAAATGAAGGATATCTTAATATTAGCACCATATTATTTACCCGGGTTCAAAGGTGGAGGACCTATAAGATCTATTAGTAATTTAGTGCACACTTTAGGAAATGAACTTAACTTTAAAATTATTACTAGTGATAGGGATTTGGGGGATTCAATAGCATATGAA
Source organism: Bacillus sp. FG16 (assembly GCF_057809515.1). Taxonomy (NCBI): domain Bacteria; kingdom Bacillati; phylum Bacillota; class Bacilli; order Caryophanales; family Bacillaceae; genus Bacillus; species Bacillus sp. FG16. The sequence goes on along the minus strand of NZ_JBMDKC010000019.1, from coordinate 25,307 downwards.
AAGGCTCAAAATGAAGTTTGGACCAAAGTGGGTTTGGCAGAAGTTTATTATGTAACGCCTGAAAAATTTAATTTTAGATATTTAAGAAAAATTATTAAAAGCACGCATTATGATTTTATTTATCTGAATAGTTTTTTTAATGTGAATTTTTCGGTTATCCCTATCTTATTAAGGAGAATGGGGATCATTCCCTATAAACCAATTATAGTAGCACCAAGAGGCGAATTCTCACCAGGTGCTTTAAAGATAAAAAATTTTAAAAAAGAATTGTTCATTGAATCAACAAAGTTAGTAGGACTACATAATAAAGTGCTTTGGCATGCTACGAGTGAAGAGGAAAAAACAGATATAAAGCAGATTTATGGAGAAGAAGTTCCGGTACGTGTTGCCCAGAATTTACCTAATGTTTTTGAAAATAAAGAACATCATAAAAAGGAAAAGAAAAGAGGAGAATTAAAACTTGTTTTTCTATCGAGAATAACAGAAAAAAAGAATTTGAAAGGAGCATTAACTTTTTTAAAAGGCATTACTGGAAATATAACTTTCGATATCTATGGTCCAATTGAAAACCAAAATTATTGGAATGCATGTCGAAATATAATTGAATCGCTGCCAAATAATGTCCAGGTAAATTACATGGGACAAATTAATAATAATAAAGTGCATCTACTGTTTTCTAATTATAACGCTTTTTTATTTCCAACATTTGGTGAAAATTATGGTCATGTAATTGTCGAATCATTGTTAGCAGGGTGTCCGGTTATTATAAGTGATCAAACTCCTTGGAGAAATCTTGAAAATGAAGGGGCTGGCTGGACAATCCCTTTAGAGAAAGAAGAGACGTTCATAGCAGCTTTAAATGACATTGTGCATATGGATTCTGAAGAATTCCAACAATTATCAAGAAGCGCTTCTGAATATGCTGTGAAGATGTTTTTTTGTGAAGAAATATTGAAACAAAATAGAGATTTATTTTCAATAAATTAATTCATATTAGCAGGGAGTGATTTAAATTGTTTAAAAATAAAACATTGCTTATTACTGGTGGAACAGGTTCATTTGGTAATGCGGTTCTCAATCGTTTTCTAGATACCGATATTAAAGAAATTCGTATTTTTAGTAGAGATGAGAAGAAACAAGAAGATATGCGTATCAGACTTAATAACTCTAAGGTGAAATTTTATATTGGAGATGTACGTAATAAGGAAAGTATTGACTATGCAATGAAAGGAGCTGATTATGTTTTTCATGCTGCTGCCTTAAAACAAGTTCCTTCTTGTGAGTTTTATCCAATGGAGGCTTTAAAAACAAATGTTGTTGGAACTGAGAACGTAATTAATAGTGCAATCCAAAATACAGTAAAGAAAGTTATCCTTTTAAGTACGGATAAGGCAGTTTATCCAATTAATGCAATGGGGCAATCAAAAGCTTTAGCTGAAAAAATATTAGTGGCTCAGTCCAGAAATGGAGTAGATGGAGAAACTGTTTTGTGTGCAACACGTTACGGTAATGTTATGGCTTCTAGAGGGTCGGTTATTCCTTTGTTTATTGAACAAATTAAGAATAATTTACCTTTAACAGTTACTGATCCCGAAATGACGCGTTTTTTAATGTCTGTAGATGATGCAGTAGATTTAGTATTATATGCATTTGAACATGGTAATCAAGGTGATATTTTTGTACAAAAGGCTCCCGCATCAACAATTTTTGATTTAGCTATTGCTTTAAAGGAAATTTTTAGTGCTGAAAATGAAGTGAAGATAATAGGGACGAGACATGCTGAAAAACTTTATGAAACTTTATTAACTAGAGAAGAAATGGTCAATTCAGAAGATCTTGGAGAGTATTATCGTATTAAAGCTGATAATCGTGATTTAAACTACAATACATATTTTACAGTAGGAAAAACTAGTATTAGCGAACAAAAAGATTATCACTCACATAATACGAAAAAACTAGATATAAAGAGTATAAAACAATTAATACTTACATTAGATTATGTTCAAGAACAATTGGCGGAGTTTAAAAAAGAACAATTAATGATGATAGAGGGGTTGTCATGAAAATACTAGTAACAGGATCAGAGGGGTTTGTAGGGAGACATTTAGTAGATAGACTGAGTAAAATCAATGATATTGAAATTTATCGTTTTACGAAAGAATGTTCATTATCTGTACTTAATGATTATTTGAAAGAGATAGATGGAATTTATCATTTAGCGGGTGTTAATCGTCCTCAAAATGAAGAAGAATTTCAGGAAGGAAACGTAGAATTAACAAAATATATCGTAGACAATTTATTAAAAATAGACAATAAACCTTGGATTGTTTTTTCTTCATCAACTCAAGCAGAATTAGAAAATCCATATGGACAGAGTAAAAAGCAAGCGGAAGATGTTTTGCTTAGTTATCAATTTGAAACAAAAGCATATGTAAATATTTATCGTTTACCTAATTTGTTTGGAAAATGGTGTAAGCCGAATTACAATTCTGTAGTAGCCACCTTTTGTCATAATATTGCAAGGGGGAAGGCAATTTCTATCCATAATCCTGAAAGATCATTGGAACTTTTATATATTGATGACCTTGTAGAAGAATTTATTAATCTATTACATGACGGACCTAATAAAAAATTGTATTCCAAAATAACTGGGACATATGAAATCACATTGCAGGATTTGGCGGAAAAAATTAATGGTTTTTATAATATCAGGAAAAATCACATTATTCCAGATCTTTCAGATGATTTCACTAAAAAATTATATGCAACATATCTCTCTTTTTTAGAAAAAAATGATTTCGCTTATAAGTTAGAAATGAAAAGAGATAATAGAGGTTTTTTAGCGGAAATTGTAAAATCTAATGAATTTGGCCAAATATTTATATCTAGTACAAAGGAGAACGTTATAAGAGGAAATCATTATCATCACACAAAAGTAGAAAAATTTTGTGTGATGAGGGGAGAAGCTGAAATTAATTTTCGAGATATTTATTCGGAATCATCTTTCTCTTATATCGTATCGGGAGAAAGGTTAGAAGTAGTCGACATTCCACCAGGTTATACACATAACATCAAAAACGTGGGTCCAGACGAGATGTTAGTATTATTTTGGGCAAATGAAATTTTTAACCCGGAAAAAGCCGATACATTCTATTTAGAGGTGTAAACATAATGAGAAAAAAGAAAATATTGACGATTGTAGGTACAAGACCAGAAATAATAAGGTTATCATCTGTAATCAAAGCTTGTGATACGTATTTCAATCATATATTAGTTCATACAGGACAAAATTGGGATCCAACGTTAAACGATGTATTCTTTGAAGAACTAGGTTTAAGGAAACCAGACTATTTTTTAAATGTAGTAGGTAATCATCTTGGAGAAACAATGGGGAACATTATTAGTAAATCTTACGAACTTATGAGCGAAATACAACCAGAGGCATTATTGATTTTAGGAGATACAAATAGTTGTTTATGTGCTATTTCAGCAAAACGTTTGAAAATTCCTGTATTTCATATGGAAGCTGGAAACAGATGTTTTGATCAAAATGTACCTGAAGAAATTAATCGTAAAATTGTGGACCATGTAAGTGATATTAATCTTCCATATACAGAGCATAGTAGAAGATATTTATTAAGTGAAGGTATTCGAAAGGAACATATCATAGTAACAGGGTCTCCAATGCATGAAGTGTTAAAGGAACATAAAGAGAAAATAGAGGCTAGTAATGTTCTTACAGAATTAGATTTAAAACAAAATGAGTACATGTTAGTAAGTGCGCATCGAGAAGAAAATATTGATCATGAAGATAATTTTTACCGTTTAATGGAGTCATTAAACGCAGTAGCTGAAACATATCATATGCCAATTGTCTACTCTACACATCCAAGAAGCCTAAAACGAATTAAAGAAAGGGGATTTAAATTTCATCCTTTAGTAAGAGTTTTAAAGCCTTTTGGTTTTTTTGCATACAATCATCTTCAACAAAATGCATTTTGCGTATTGTCTGATAGTGGAACTTTAAGCGAAGAGTCTGCAATATTAAAATTTCCGGCAGTACTAATTCGAACAAGCACTGAAAGACCGGAAGTATTAGATAAAGGTTCAGTTGTAATCGGAGGCATCACGAAGGATGAAGTACTTCAATCAATTGAACTAGCAAAAGCTATGGATAATAATGGAGCTATGTTCAATCTTCCAGTGGATTATGTAGATACGAATGTTTCAATTAAAGTTGTAAAAATCATTGAAAGTTATACGAAAATTATAAATAAAGTGATTTGGAATAAATACAATTAAGAGGCTTCTTTTTTCTGAGGAGCCTCTTAATTATATAAAAAATACTTTAAGGTGAGAATAATGAATATTTTATTTTTAATGATTGCTTTTCCGGACGTGGAACGAACAGAGAATTTATATACTGAATTGGCACATGAGTTTAAGGATCATGATCATAATGTTTATGTAGCAACGATTTTAGGAGACTCGGGTCGTACTGAAACCGTTATGCGAAATGAAAGAGGAGTACATGTATTACGTATACATTCTGGAAAACTATTCAATGTAAACTATATCGTTAAAGGAATAAATACCGTGTTGCTCCCTTACAGATTTAATCAAGCAATAAAGAAATATTTTAAAGATGTGAAATTTGATTTAGTTATATCACCTACACCACCTATTACATTTTTGAATACGATTAAAAAATTGAAAGCGGAACACAGTTGTAAATCCTATTTAATTCTTAGAGATATTTTCCCGCAAAATGCTAAAGATTTAGGTTTAATTACTAATAAATTACTTTTTTCTTATTTTCAGAAACAAGAGAAAAAGCTATACGCACTTTCAGATTATATAGGTTGTATGTCACAGGGAAATATTGATTATATTGTGAAACACAACAAAGAGATACAACCAGAGAAATTAGAATTATTGCCGAACTGGCGAAAAGTAAGAGATTTTTCTTTACTGACTAAAACGAATTACAGAACACAATACGGATTCAATGATGATCAAATCGTTTTAATCTTTGGGGGGAATATCGGATTACCTCAAGAACTAGAATTTTTAATGCAGTTAGCAGAATGTTATAAACATCGCAAAGATATTACTTTCTTAATTATTGGATCTGGTAATAGGCGGGAACATATTAAGAAAACGATTGTTGAAAAAGAATTAACGAACGTGATAGTAAGAAATTCTGTTCCTAGTCAAGAATATGATGGTTTAGTTAGAGAATGTGATATAGGTTTAATAAATTTGAATCGTAATTTCACAATTCCTAACATCCCTTCAAAAACATTAGCTTATTTTGAGGCCGAAGTACCTATTCTTGCTTCGATTGATCCCAATACAGACTATGGAAAAATACTTGATGAAGCACAAGCTGGCATGTGGAGCATTACAGGTGATTTAGAAAGCTATAAAGATAATTTTGAAAAATTGATATGTGATAAAGAGTTAAGAAAAAGTATGGGGGAAAACGGTCGTTCATATCTTATACAAAATTTAGGTGTTGATAAAGCATATAAAATAATTATTAAACATATAGAAAAACAGGTTAGAGGATGAGAACTATGTTGAAAAGAATGTTGGATTTTACAATCGGAGCTATAGTGGTTCTAATATTAGCAATTCCTATGGGAATCATTGCAGCATTGGTTCGAATAAAACTTGGTTCGCCAGTCATCTTTAAACAACAACGTCCCGGCTTGCATGGAAAGCCATTCTATCTTTATAAATTTCGGACGATGACAGATGAGAAAGATGAACAAGGGAATTTACATTCAGATTATTTGAGGTTAACATCATTCGGTAAATTTCTTCGAAAACTAAGTTTAGATGAGCTACCTCAACTTATCAATGTTATGAAAGGGGATATTAGTTTGATAGGACCACGCCCATTATTAATGGAATATCTTTCTTTATATACCCCTGAACAGAATAGAAGGCATGATATTCGGCCTGGCATTACAGGATGGGCTCAAGTAAATGGTCGGAATGCTATTTCATGGGAGGAGAAATTTGAGTTAGATGTTTGGTATGTTGATCATCAATCTTTTGGGTTAGATATGAAAATTATATTTCTCACAATTATAAAAGTATTTAAATCAGAAGGAATTAGTCAGAAAGGACATGTGACAATTGAAAGATTTACAGGGAAAAATTCAAATAAAGAAGTGATGAAATGAAACGAATAGCTTTAATTGGTCAAGGTGGTCATGCAAAAGTAATTAAAGATATAATTTATGCAAATAAGCACTTTAAAATTATAGCATTTTTTGATGATAAGTATCAAAGCTTAGATAAGCATGAAGAAATATACTATGGGCCAATCTCCTCCATTCCAATATTAATGAAAGAGGTTGAATTTAAGCTTATTATTGCAATTGGAAATAATGTTGTGCGAAAAAAAATTGTTGAACAGTTACACTTCAATGATGATTGTTATGAAAGTGTAATTCACCATACTGCGGTAATTAGTGAATCAGCTACTATTGGAAGAGGTACAGTTATCATGCCTAATGTTACTATTAATGCCGACACAATTATTGGTCGGCATGCTATCGTTAATACAGCATCTGTTGTAGAACATGATAATTGTATTGGTGATTTTGTGCACATAGGACCAAATGCTACATTAACTGGAACAGTTACAATTGATGACGGTACACAAATCGGTGCGGGAGTAACAATTATTCCAAATCTTATAATTGGAAATTGGAGTATGATAGGTGCGGGGGCAACAGTGATTCATAATATACCATCTCGCTGTACAGCTGTAGGTTTGCCAGCAAAAATAATAAAATGAATTATTTTCTAAAAAAGGAGTGGAACGTAATCATGCAAAACCAGAGAATTTTTTTATCGTCTCCACATATGAGTGGGAATGAAAAAATATATATTAATGAAGCTTTTGATACAAACTGGATTGCCCCTCTTGGCCCTAATATAGATCATTTTGAAAAGGAAATGTCCGATTATATAGGATCAAAAGGCGCTGTTGCAGTTTCTTCCGGAACAGCAGCAATTCATTTAGCTTTAGAATTATTAGAAGTGAAATCAGGTGATTGTGTATTTTGTTCTTCTTTAACATTTATTGCAAGTGCAAATCCTATTATGTATCAAGGAGCGGAGCCGATTTTTATTGATTCTGAGGTTGAGACATGGAATATGTCCCCGATTGCGCTTGAAAAAGCCTTTAAAGATGCGAAGGTAACAGGAAGGATGCCTAAAGCTGTTATTGTTGTTAATTTATTTGGACAAAGTGCAAAAATGGATGAGATTTTAACAATCTGTAATTATTACAATGTACCAATTATTGAAGATGCTGCTGAATCTTTAGGTGCTACATATAAAGGGAAACAGACTGGGACTTTGGGGAAGCTTGGTGTTTATTCATTTAATGGAAATAAAATCATTACAACATCAGGTGGTGGGATGCTTGTTTCAGATGATATTGAATTATTGAAAAAAGCAAAATTTCTAGCAACACAAGCACGTGATCCAGCTATACATTATCAACATAGTAAAGTAGGTTACAATTACCGAATGAGCAACATTATCGCTGGAATTGGTCGTGCGCAATTGCAAGTATTAGATGACCGAGTAAAGATGCGCAGGGAAATTTTCAAGCACTATACTGAAGCATTCAAACATCTAGATGGTATTACATTTATGCCAGAATTAGAAGGTACACGGTCCAATCGTTGGTTAACTGCAATATTAATAGATGAACGAAAACTTAATATAAACCCCGTGAATATCGTGCAAGAATTAGAAAAAGAGAATATTGAAGCACGTCCACTCTGGAAACCACTTCATATACAGCCGGTATTTAAGGGAACCAAATATTATTCGCATGGGGAAAAGGAAAGCATATCGGAATTTTTATATCATAGTGGCATATGTCTGCCTTCTGGTTCAAACATGACTATGGAAGAACAAAATGAAGTAATAAAGTATCTAAAAGAAAATTTAATCGGGAAAATTAGAGCTTAGTGTACATCCTAAGCTCTAATTTTATTTTCCAAGCGCCAGGTCTAAAACCTCCGACTTTAGTCGGATAGCTTTTAGCACGTTAAAAACAGAGGGTTTCGCCGATACTAAAGAGTAGAGGTGAAACCAATGGTGGATTACAAGACAGGTGGTCATTCTGTATACGAGATGAAGTATCACTTTGTATGGGTCACGAAATATAGATATCACATTTTAACTGGAGAAATTGCGCATCGAGTAAGAGAAATCATACGGCAGTGTTGTTTAACTCGAGATATTAGAATCATAAAAGGGAGTGTAGGAAAAGATCATATACATCTTCTCCTATCTTGCCCTCCGACAATTGCTCCGTCAAAAATCATACAGTATCTCAAAGGAAGGTCATCCAGATTATTGCAACAAGAATATTCACAATTAAAAAAGAGATATTGGGGGCAACATTTATGGGCTAGAGGATATTTTTGTGCAACGGTAGGTGCTGTGAATGAGGAAACCATTCGCAAGTATATTGAAGGACAACAAGGTGAGCATGATGATGTTTTTGATGTGAAAGAATAACAGGCTTTAGCCTGAACACGCGACTTTCAGTCGCAATCAGAACCTACCGACTTTAGTCGGTAGTGGTTCAGTTAACCGTAAATAATTTAGAGTAAATTGGTTTAAAAGATTAGGAGGTTAGTACATGAAAATCGCTATTTTTGGTACAGGCTATGTAGGGTTAGTTACCGGTGTATGCTTATCTGATATTGGTCATGAGATAACTTGTATTGATATCGATAAAAAAAAAGTAGAAAAAATGAAGGGTGGCATTTCACCTATTTATGAACCGGGATTAGATAAATTAATGCAAAAAAACATTAAAGCAGGGAGATTGTCTTTTACAACTGAATACAGTGAAGTTCTAAAACATGTAGATTTGATTTATATTGCAGTAGGTACCCCGCAAAAAGAAGATGGCTCAGCAAATTTACAATATATCGAACAAGTGGCTTTGGAGATAGCTGGAAGTATAGAAAAAGATATGATTATTGTGACGAAAAGTACGGTGCCAGTAGGAACGAATGATTATTTAAAAGACTTAATTCTCAGGCATTTAAAATTTGATGTAAAAATTAATATGGTTTCAAATCCGGAATTTTTACGGGAAGGATCAGCGATTCAGGATAGTTTTCATGGAGATCGTATTGTAATAGGAGCAGATAGTGAAGAAATCGCAAATATAGTTCAAGAAGTGAATAAACCATTTAGGACTCCAATATTTCAAACAACTATTAGAAGTGCAGAATTAATCAAATATGCGTCCAACGCTTTTTTAGCAACAAAAATCAGTTTCATTAATGAAGTTTCAAATATCTGTGAAAAAGTCAACGCTAATGTTGATGATGTTGCGTATGGAATGGGATTAGATAAACGGATTGGTACACAGTTTTTAAAAGCTGGAATTGGATATGGAGGATCTTGTTTTCCGAAAGATACACATGCATTGGTACAAATTGCTGGTAATGTAGACTATGAATTTGAATTGCTAAAATCAGTTATTTATGTGAACAATAAACAAAGATCCTTGTTAGTACAGAAGGCTAAAAAGAAATTAGGAAACTTAGCAGGTAAACAAGTGGCGATATTAGGACTGGCGTTTAAACCGAATACAGATGATATACGTGAGGCTGCTTCTATAGTAATAGCCCAAGAATTAGTAGCAATGGGAGCTGTAATTAAAGCTTATGATCCAGTTGCAATGAATAATGCAACTCAATTTTTGCCATCTGAAGTAGAATACATGAGAAGTATAGATAAGACTATACAAGATGCTGATGTAACATTCATTGTTACTGAATGGGATGAAATTAAGAACTATCCTTTAAGTAAGTATGTGAAATTGATGAAGCAAGCTAATATTTTTGATGGGCGCAATTGTTATGATTTAAATGAGGTTAGAAAATTCGAATTATATTATTCTTCAATTGGTAGATTAGAGGTGACAAATGAAAAGATAAAGGTTTAATATATAGGTCCTCTTTAGAAATTCAACATACCTAAATACATTTGAATGTAAGTTATAACGACTTATAGGATGTTTTAAACATCCTATGGTGATGTCGAGAATATAAGTACGACTTATATAGTTTAGTTTATCTCCTAAAACTAAACTATTACACAAATGATAAAGATCTTCTTTAGTTTAGAAGGGAGGTGATTAGGAATGAAATAAAAGGCTAAGTTTTGGTGGTGAAATTAAACAGAAAAGGAGAGAAGCTTATGAATTTTAAAAGAATCATGAAAAAGAGCTCTCTAGCTGCTATCATGGGAATGGGGTTAACGATGTTTTCCGTACCATTAGCGTATGCGGATACTAGTACAGATGCTTCTAAAAAAATGGTGAGTGCATTAAATACTTTACATCTTGATCAAGTAGATTATTTGTATGCCTACTTGCAATCCATTAATTTAACGGAACAAGAGCAAAATCAAATTAATGCAAATGTGATGAAAGTGAATGAGATTTTACAAGAAGCGAAAAAATTGACTAGTTTAACATCAGCCCAAAAAGTAGAGGCCCTTCGTTTGTTTCTTGATAGTGTAAAATTAGCGCATTTACAAGTAGATATTGTTGATAAAAAAGGGAAATCCTTAGATCTTCTTGATTACAATTTGAATGACGATGTTTTGATTCAATTAAAAGATTTAGAGGGTAAGTTGTTAGCAACAATTAACCCCACGCAGGAAATGATCACACCAGGTAATTTTAAAAATATGGTAAACTCGCTTAATGTGGCAATGGATGCGAAACGAGAACTGAATAAAACTGGAAAGTTTGTTCCAATGGCAAGTGCACAAATGCCAAATACAGCATCAAATGAGCAAACCTATTTGTTAATCGGTAGTTTGGTGTTTTTTTTAGGTGTTGCAGCATTAATTCCAGCAGTTCGTATTGTTCGTAGATCAGAACAATTGAATAAAGGTTAATTATATGAAGAACAAGGTTCGTAAAAGTAAATGGAGATGGGTGATTATTGGAATCCCCATCTTTTTTATTTTATCTGGGTTTGGAATTATCACTTTCTTCGGATGGGAATTAACTAAACAAACAGTATTATTAGCTCAAACAGCTCTTACACCTTATAAACCGACAGAACCTGAGCAAGCGTTCAAACAAATTTGGTCTGAGTTACCGGCTCCTGGATCGAAGATTGGTGATTTAAACTTTACAACTCTCAATTATAAAGTTCCTGTTGTGCAAGGTACACATGAGAAAGAATTAAAGCTAGGAGCTGGCCATTTTGCAGGTAGTTCATTGCCAGGTCAAGATGGAAACGTGGTATTGAGTGGGCACCGTAATACAAGTTTTCGAAAACTTGAATATTTAAAGAAGGGCGATTCAATTGACTTCTCAACTCCGTACGGTAATTTTGTCTATGAAATAATAGATTTTAAAATTACTGACGCTAAAGATGAAACAATTATTGTGCCTACTGATTATGAAACATTAACATTAACAACTTGTTATCCTTTTGATTACATCGGTGATGCTCCAGCAAGATTTATTGTATTGACAAAACTTTTATCTAAACCAGATTTGAAAAATTTTCAAAATAAAAAAGCATAATGTTATTGAAGTATTATTAAATAAAGTCCAATTGATTTGAAAGCAATTGGACTTTATTCGTGATGAGAAATATAAACAAATGAGGTAGATACATGAATAAAAAATTATGTATTGGAAGCGTAATTTGTCTCTTGTTTGCAGTAACAGTTGTATACGGACAATTGCATTGGCGTGAGAAAATTATAAGGGCGACAAATGAAATAGTACAACAAGACTATGAAATGATACAACAGGAGGAACAAATAAGTGTATCACCAAATTATGAAACGTATGCGAAAAACCTTCCAGATGTTGTGAAGGAGAAAATAAAGAAGGCGGTTTCTAGCAAAAAGCTTGTTCATCTTGTTATCGTTGGTGATCAAGCATCTTCAAGCAGTCAAGATGCTTGGCCGATAAAGGCAACTGAGCAAATCAAAAAAACATATGGTAATGGTGTTTGGAACATTACATTAAGGGAGTGGAAGGATGAGAGTACAACTGATTTACTTTCCAATAAACGTTTTGAAGAGTTAATCGCTTTAGAAGCAGATGTCATTTTATTTCAACCACCATTGCTAACAGACAATAGTAGAGAGGAGAATAAAGAGTCTCTGGCGAATTTGGATCGTTTTTTGAAACTAGTAACAGGAAGTTTAAAAGGTACAACTGTCATAATACAACCACCAAACCCTATTTATAATGCTACCCACTATCCAAAATTAATTTCAGAATTACAACTGTATGCAGAGCAACATCAGTACATATATTTGAATCATTGGCAGGCTTGGCCAGACCCCAATTCAGAAGCTATATTACCTTATTTACAAAATGAACATGGCTTTCCTAGTACGACAGGAAATGAACTTTGGGCACAATATATTACTCAATATTTTGTTGGAAAATGAACATTCGGTCCTCACGACACAGTTTAATAATTAAAGATACATTCAAATAGAAGGATCGGCTATTTATAGCCAATCCTTCTGCTTTTGTGCAAATAATGTTTTCAGCAGAGCAAAAATACAGAGAAGTGCAACGCAAAATACAGAGGTGAGCAACTTGACATGGAGCCTCTAAGGGCATGACTCATTCGCCAAGAACCCAGCAGTATCAATAACTGGCGTGCCGACTCAGGCTATCATGCCCTCTTCTCCAAGTAAAGTTGCATGCAGGAAACTTCGCTGCAATACTCTGCACTTTTATTTTGCAAAAAACACAAATAATGACGAATCAAACGTTTGTTTAAAAATTGCGGCATGGATGTACTCTGTTTGACATGTGTAATAGCAACCTCTACCTGTCAAGGGATCCCCTTGACAGGTATTACGTCTTCGCCAAATTTTGCAAGACCCGTTTAGGAAATCGAGAGGGATGCAAATGTCTCCGCTGTCCTTTCTATATAATAGGAAGAAACTCAATTATCCTTTCTCTACATGGCATTCTTTTTTATCGGCATGTTTTGTAGTTTCTTGCGCTTCATATTCTTTTACTAGTTTGTAAAAAGAAGAACGCTTTATCTGATATTTTCTCATCGCCCCGACTGCCGTAATTTTTCCGGATTGCCATGCCTCATATGCCTCAATAAATTGCTCTGTAATTTGTACCGGTGGTCTTCCTAAAAGTTTTCCCTGCTTCTTCGCTAATGCAATCCCTTCTGCTTGTCGTTGTTTGATATCATTCCTTTCTTTTTCTGCAAAAGCAGAAAGAATGGTAAGAGTTGCTTTTTGTACAGCCTGCTGTATGACATCATTTGTACTTTCTCCACTATAATTCACATTAATAAAAGGTTCTTTAATAAATTGTAAGTTAATTCGCTGTTGTTCGTAATATCTAAATTCTTCTAATACATCATTCATGCTACGACCTAATCTTGTTAAGGAATCAAAAATAATTGTATCCCCCGTACGAGCTAAGCGTTTTAGCATTTGATAATTTTCTCTCTTCATATTTTTCCCTGACTGCTTATCGATAAAAATATCCCGATCTTCTATCCCGAGACATTTCATATTTTCAATCTGGCGTTCTTCGTTTTGGTCTTTACTGGAAACTCTTACATATCCAAATTTTTTATATTGCAATTCTTTCACCTCGAACACAATTATAGCTCATTTATATCTGTAAAGGTATAAGGAATATTAAAGATATCTGTAAAATAAAAATACAACTTTTATGGATGTAGTTTTCCCTATGTTTCTATGAATCTGTAAAAGTACACCTTTACATACAAAGAGAGCATCCATATGAATGCTCTCTTTGTTACAGTTATTTTGATAGTGATGGCAAACTGTCGTCATATACGATGTTGGTAGCACGTTTATTAAGATAATTAGAAGAGATATCTAAAATCTCCACATCCATCATAATATATTCTCTATCTTTTTCAATTACTGGTGATATATTTGTAATCTTATATGATCTATTTCTTGGGAAAAGTAATTCCATTTCTCCAGGAACATTACTTAAAGGGTCTACATATATAGCTGGAACGCCTTTAGGTACATGTATTTTCATCAAAATAGGAGCCCCGCTAAATCCTTCTGCTGCATCTTTTACGATGCTAGTACTTATGTATGCTGGATCTTTTTTATATTTTCCTTGAAATCTATTTTTAAAGAATTCAAAGTTCTCCCTATTTATCTTTGAAACACTGTTAACTGGATTTTCCTCTTGTTCAGCATGGTTCACTAATGAATTACCGGGCAATCCAAATGCCTGTTCACTTACTCGTCGATAAACTATTATATCCTCATGTAATCTCACTTTGGAAAAAGCACGATCGATCTGTTTAATACTTTTCTCTATTTTAGCTTGATCTAGAACATCATAATAATCAGAACGAAGATATCCATTAATGCTAATATAATCCATCGCGGTATAGCCTCGTATAGCATCTTTTTCTACTTGTGGAGTTAATTTATTCCACAAATTAAATAGTTCATTTCCCCAAGCTGTAGCTTCTGATTTACATGTTGAATGAAAGTCTAATGGATTTGTAGAATGGCACTGTTGATTAGACGTAACGGTCTCTGCCGAAGTATGGATGGGGATGGATAGTAATGCCATCATACCTATACATACACTACATAGATTCAGCATGTGTTTGTTTTTCAAAATTATTTCCCCCTTTTATTAGTTTTTACATTCTTTCCATACAGTACTATAAATGATTGCAACCTACTATCCATTATCCTTACGTAATCATTACAAATTTGTAAGGCAATTTTCACGTAGCATTTTGACCGGACCTCGGATATAATAAATGAAGGGTAAGAGTTACTCTGTGCCATTTTAGTGAGAATTCATTGTAATATAAAAAAATAAAGTTGAATAAGAAAACTTTGTGAATTGGAAATAAAAAAGAACGGTTCTATTGGCATAGTCCGTCCTAAGAGAAGGGAATAATGACAGTTATTCTTCTTAATTATACTGAATTAAACAGAAAATTCAATCTATTATATGTTGAGAAAATATTCATCTTCCGAAATAAGGTGGTTGTTATGAATAAAGGTGATGCCATTTTAAGATTACTATCAGAAATCAAGTTGGAGATTAAAGACGTAAAAGAACAAATAGAGAAAATGCAAACAAAGTTAGATACAGTAGAACAACAAAATCAGGTGAAGAACAAAGTAGAGCAAAAGAAACAAAAAACAAAGATAAACTCTGATAAAAAAGATAAGAGAGATTGGAAATACCCAGCTAAGCTGAAATGAAAATTGTACAGGACTAAAATCATACTGAAAAAGTGAGGTGATAGGTACATGAATAGAAAAGAATTTGAGGATACTTTGCAAAATTTTTCTTTCTTCTTATCTAGTCGTGGAAGGAAGGCATCCACAATTAAACGATATGTCTATGATATTGAGGACTTTGGAAGATGGCTGCAAACATCGAATCGTTTTCAAGAAAAGAACGTATGGAACAAGATAGATAAAGAGGATTTTGAAGCCTATTTTCAGGAACTCATATATAAACGAAAGTATGGAGAGAAAACCATCCACCGGATTGCAGTCGTGTTAAAGAAATTGTATCAGTTCTTGGATATTCCAAGTCCTATTGTAGAAATGCAGGGAATGACTCCACCGAATCGGGCCCTACGCAAGGAGGACTTTATTACGAAGGAAGAAGAGAAAAAGCTGAAAAACATTCTTTCTTCACCTGAGGGATTGTCAGAAGAACAACTTTCCGTTCGACCACTTCTCATAGATCGAAATGTATCCATCCTATCACTTCTTTTGGATTATGGGCTTACACTACAAGAACTCGTGTCGTTACAGATGCAACAGGTGCACTTTGGAAAGAACATGATTACTGTTTTACATAACAAAGGGACAGAGAGAAGGGTTATGTTAAAGGAAGAGGATAAAATACGTTTATTTACGTACTATAAAACGATACCTGAACCGGTTCGCCCTAGATATCATAGTACGGATCCTTTATTGGTCGCATTTGATTTTAAACGAGGCACATTTCGCTGGGTGTATGACAATGATGCCCCGAAAGCATTAACAGCCATTGCTGTACAAAAGATGATTCGATTAGAAGTAGCCAGAGCGCAACTGAGAAAAGGAATTTCCGCACAGCACTTACGGAATACCTTTATTCTATGTTGTCTAGAAAGGAATATGTCTACAGAGGAAATCATAAAAAGAACAGGATTCCTTTCTCATTTATCAGTAAAGCGTTATGTAGAATATGCAAATCAGCATTCACATGGAAAATAATTTGAAAAGAATCAATTTTTATGGCATATTAAAATAGTATAAGTTTATCTTTAGAAATGTAACGATTAAACTTCTTGCACGGGAGAAAGAATCGTCGCCATCACTATTTTTTCTTATATTTGTTTCTTTGCCCATCCCCCGAAAAGGGGTATTAATACAAAATATTCCAATTATTTAACGTTTGGGGTTCTCTGGATCAGGTGTTACGAGCAAAACAATCTTAGTTATACTTAAAGCGAGTGATCTTCATTCCGTCAAAGTATTAACTAGAATAAACGGATTTGAAACTCTAGAATAGATAATTTGTCTTTTATATATAGAATGAGCTACCTGTCGTATTTCTTATTCTATATGCCTATTGTTGCGAAGAAAAGGGATAAGACGAAACCTTTGTTTATTTTTGGAATAGTAGGGTACGTGCAATTTTAAATCATTCCCAACCATACTTCTATTTTTCGGTAAAACCCCTTCTTCTCTTTATACATATCCAGCACTTCATATCTACCGTTTTTACTCTTTTTCATACAAATGTATTATTTGCTATTCTTCTCGTTGTTAGAAAGGAATATGAACGTTCACTTTTGTATTCTCCGCAATAAAAATGGAAATTACGCTTATATTCTAAAAGAAGTAACACCAGCATCTTCGAGTGGAGTGTAATTTTCAAAATATTCTGAAAATATCAGGGGTTATTTCAAATTTAGCCCAAACATCTAAATGATTTATTCGTCCAGAGCAACAACCTGGTCTCAGGGGTTATCATATCCTATCCATTTCACCTTAAATTTCTGAATATTCGTTTTTTAGGTGCTTTTTCTTTAGGTACAAATGGCCAGAAAGAATCATCTGTACCTAAAGAAAAAGTGTACGGCACACTTTATTTGTCTAAAATATAGCGTATATCCGACAGTTTCATATTCGTAAACTTCGCAATATCTTCGATTTCCATGCCGTTTTTATGCATGCCACGGATTAACTGTTCTCTTTCGAATAATTTACCTTCTTGAATACCTACTTCTTTTCCTTTTTCCATACCTTCTTGAATGCCTTCTTTTCTTCCCTTTTCCATGCCTTTCTTTTCGGCATACTTATACTTAGAAGCTTCATCAATAAGAGCCTTTTGTCTTGCCTCATAGGACATACGGAATGCAGGGTCTTGACTCATCTTTTCCCACTTTTGCATCGCATCTTTTAAAATCGGATCTCGGTTCATGGCGATCTCCTCCAGTGTATGCGTTAATTGTGTATCTTCGTTTGCGGATAGTAACAGCAACCATCTCACAAAATCGTCTTCCCATGGATTAACTTGTTCTTCTTTCCATTGTGCCATTAGTTTAGGGATTTCAATCACATGAATTTCCATATCTTCGATCAGTAGTTTTTGCAATTCAATATCCCACAGTTTTCCTGTTGTATGGAAGGTTTCATATTCTGGAAAAACAGAAAAGTTCAAAATATTAATGGTAATGGTCTTTCGCAATGCATCATAAGAGCCACCTTTTTGCATTTGAGAAGCATATAAACGACTCCAATAATATAAACTGCGCTTGAGAAAATCATGTTGATCAGAGAGCTGAATTTCAATAGAAATTTGGGTATCATCGTCTAAAGTTGCTAATACATCTAGAATAGACAATTTGTCTTTTTCATATTCGCGGTGCATATGTGGGTCTTCTATTTTCAGCGTTTGAATCGGCGAAGAAAGCGAAGACGCTAACGTCACGTTCAAAAATTGCATTAAAATCTGTTCATTTCCTCTTGTTCCAAATAATTGTTTGAAAGCAAAATCAACTCGTAAATTGACTAAAGGTTGATCCATAAAGTGAGTCACCTTTCTTATTTCATATTATATATAGCTATTGTAGCGGAGAAAGGAGAGAAGAAGCAACCCTTGTCACTAATGTTGATGTATTTTGTTTTTATAAATAATATGGTATGTGAAATTTTATGTATTTACTTGTATATGCGCCTATCCTCACTGATTTATATCCCTTTCTACCTGAACTATTTACTACCCATATTTTCATCCTCTTATCTCCTTGCATGGGGGCTCTTTCCCTTTCGAGACTCAAACGTATTTGGAAACGCCTTATCTTTCGTTAGAGAGGAATCTGAGCGTTCGTTTTTTATCCCTCTCGACTAATGAATTGGATATAATAACCAATTTCAAGGATGTTCAAGTAGGCAGAGCATTCTCCTGTACATCTTGAATTACATGTGAATCACCAAATGAGACGAACAATAGTTCACCGCTCGATGTTTCAACTCTTCATACGTGTATAATTTTTGTTTATCAAATAATTTCGGATGCTTCTGTCTGTAGTATCCGAACAATTCTTCTCCATTTTTCCGTATACGATACCGACGTGCTTGTCTAATTGTACCTGGTATTTCTTCAGGAGCAAACTGTTCCAGTATTTGTAATGCTTGTGCAGATGGGATTTCTTCCCCTGTTACATAGGCATGGATAAAGATAAGTTCTTTTATTGTTATATAATTGTAATGTGAATTTCTATTCATAGAAGAACACCCCTCCTCGGTCATTATTTTCATCCGTACATGACTAGACATATAAACGAATCTATCTGTTTAACCTATCAGTATCTTCAGCGTTTGTTTCACTTTTTCATCGTCTACTCGATAAAATACTTCTAATCCTTTTCGCTCATATGCTACGACTTTATGTGATTTTAACTTACCGAGATGTTGCGAAACAGTGGATTGTGGCATGTCTAAATATTTTTGTAATTCCGTAACATTTAAAGCATTCTTCTTTAATAATTGATGCACCATTTGTAGACGAATAGGATGTGCCAATACCCTTAATATTTCTGAGACACGTTCAAAACAACTTATTTCCGTGCTAAAGACATTTTTCATCTTCTTTTTTCTCCCCCATTTCTGTTATAGAGTTCCTATCTCACAAACCACCTTGCACCATTCTCTTTCTCCCTTTATACTAAAACAAATAATAATCACAATAAGAGGTGCCTCATGAATAAATCAGAATTAATCAAACAAGTCGCAATACAATCTGAACTAAAAAAACCACAAGCAAGTCTTGCAGTAGATGCAATATTAGAGTCCATTCAACATGCACTACAAAATGGAGACCATGTACAGCTGCTTGGCTTCGGTACATTCGAAGTTAGAGAACGTGCTGCACGTGAAGGACGCAATCCACATACTGGTGAGGCGCTTACTATTCTTGCGGGAAAAACACCTGCCTTTAAAGCAGGAAAAGCATTAAAAGAAGCTGTAAACGCTAAATAATATTTCTGTAACAGTAGCATGAATCCAGTAGGAATCATGCTACTGTTTTATTTTAGAAGCGAATCGTGGAGATCGCATGTTTATATACAAGCTGTTGCTTTCCTTCAACTTCTATTAAAACAGAATAAGTATCAAATCCTCTTATTATTCCTTTTACATGCAATCCTTTTAACAGAATTAAAGTGATATCCTTCCTCTTTTGAAACGCCTCTTGCAACAATTGTTCCTGTAAAGATGGCATGTTCTTGCTTTTATCCTTTTGGAATGCTTGTAATTTCACTTCCAACGAATTCGCCCCCTATTCTTCTCATACCGTTACTTTGTATTGTTCTAATTCTTCCATAAGCTGTTTCGCCCCTTCTGGGCTCAACGTAAGCTTTCCATCCGCTAGTTTGATATTCTGGGGAGAAATTTCTCCTGTAATCGGACAAGTACCATACGATTGATATTTCTGTAGAATAATCGCATCCTCTTCTACAAAAATTTCTAGCACATCTCCTGAATCTACTTGTAAATTTCGTCTTGTTTCTTTTGGTATCACAATTCGTCCTAAATTATCCATTTTCCGTACAATACCTGTTGCTTTCATAGAAATGTCCTCCTTTTGTACACATAGACTATCTCACACCTGATGTGACCGTTTTCATTCTTTTAAAAACTGCATATACTATAAAAAGTTGATATCAATCTGTAGAAATAGCGAGGTTTCCCATGTCTACATCTGATGTTACCCACTTACAAAAACAAATGGAAGAAAAAAAGAAACAACTGCGACAGTTGGTAAAAGCATACGGATATACAGACCCCATTGTTCTTGCATGTAGCCAAGAATTAGATCAATTCGTGTATGTTTTTATGCGTGATTATTCTCCTCGAACAGCTACATGTAAAAAATGATTCCAATTCATCAATAGAATTGGAATCTCACTATACATATGTCCTCTATATTTTACCATAACCGGACTCTATGTGGACTGAATAAACCAACTTCTGCATAAAAACATTTCACTTAGGATATATTAGGACTAACAATTCCACCCTACCATATTAATTGCCACTCTAGAATGAAGTCACCTAACATGATTATAGGTGGAATTGTCTATCATTCCTTCAAAACAAAAAAAGACGTGCTAACCGGTTCGTCTTTTTTCTAAGATTTTATCTAATCTATTACTTGCTCTCATTTCTTATATAAACCTATTTCATCCCAAAACTCCCCACAATATCAGGATTAAATCATAATAAACATGTAACCAATATGCCATGTGCATATTTCTATATTTAACAAACCACAAAAGGTGAGTCGTGGCTGGTATACCAATTATTAAAATACATTGTAAAATATTGAATTGATAAGCAGTCAGATGCATCACACCAAAAGTAATTCCTGCTAAGAATATTGAAACGACAACTATCACTTTACTACTTATTTTTAAGTATTCCATGCATTTATACCAAAATAACAAGAATGAAATAAACATAGTATTTTCACCCAATAGTTGAATAAACACTCCCGGAATACTCAAAAGTATTTCTTGCTCACTTTTTTTATTCATCACATTTGTGGCTGGATTAATTGAAATTACACTGTTTAAAAACAGAACCCAATATAAACCCAATACAATTAGTACTATAGCAGCAATCACACATATCATATGTTGTCTAAACGACATTTTTTGAAATAACTCTTTCATAACATCTCTAAAAAGATAACAAAAGACAACAACAATTGGGCCTGTATATACGAATGCCTTAATGATTGATTTCAACACTATCGGAATATCCTTCAACCAAATTTTTAATGTAGCACCATATGGAATATATACCACCGCAATACTTATCAATACCAGTAAACACAAACTAAAGATACTTTTCGATTTCACCAAACCATGTAAATATTCATCTATACTTTGAAAATTAAACAATGGCTCTTTTTCAATATTCTTTTGCTGATTCTGTTTTTGGATAGCCAACATATGTATCACTACTTTCCTTTTTCTCTCCTACAATTATAACATTCTTCCGTTTTTAAATATTCAAAAAATAAACAAAACAAAAAACATCTACCTTTAAAAGGCTAAAAGTTCCGCAAGGAACAGGTCGTATTTTCTTTCGCTATGCTTCAGAAAATCTCCACCTTTTATTTTTACTGCTTCACTCCGTTATTGCAGTGAAAATAATCCTTGCCCAACTTTTTTTGGCTCGTGAAATGGCGTCGCCAAGCCGACATACCCAAAAGCAAGTGTTTTCTCTATCGGCTTGATCTTTCCAGTATACGAGCCAAACCGCTAGCCTTTCGTCCTCCTATTTAGTTTTCCATCCATTGTCACCAGACGTTTTAAACCGTGGGGCATCGTCCCCACACGACGAGCCACCCTCTACCCCAAAAGGCAAAGGAAAACCTTCTTATTCTTTAATATGGTTCGCTTTATTCTCCATATATGCAAAGCTTTAGTTCGTGTCATATTATTAATAAAAAAAGACTCTACGACTTTACTGTAGAGTCCTCCATTCTTATTCCGTTGTACTTGCTGCTTTCTTTTTCTTCGGAAATACAAACTGAATGTTTCCCTCATCTAATTTTAGATACGCATCAAATTCTTTTCCTGATTTCCCCTTTAAACCTTTTAACAGCGTCGTTTTCTTGCCCTCTAACAACTTCACCAGATTACTCTCGCTAATCTTCTGTCCTAAAAATTCTTTCGAAACAGAAAACCTACAACTTTTCGGATTGTCTTTCGCATATCCAGAACAGCCATATATCGTTTTCTTATCTACGACAGGGTTTCCGCAGGATGGACACTCTCCTAGATGATAGTCTGTCTTTTTCTGTTCAACAAATTCTTCTATTGCCCATGTGTTTACTTGGTCTTTTGCTTCGTTGATGAGTTTCTGCGCTAACTTTTTGGAGGTTTCTACGAAAGGCTTATCCTTTTTCTTCCCTTCTCCAATTCCCTTCAAGTAGCCTTCCCATTTTGCAGTTAATTCGGGTGAGCCAATTGCGGTATCCTTAATTGCTTCCACCATCATTTTCCCTTTGTTTGTTACATGTACGATGTTCTTTTCAATTTTGATATACAACAGTGTTTTGATTCTCTCTATAATGCCTGATCTCGTTGCTTCGCTGCCAATATCATGTTTTGCCATTACTGTAATCAATTGCCCTTCTGTATATAGTTTAGGAGGTTGTGTTTTCCCTTCATGTAACTTGATTTCTGTTGTCTCTACAGTTTGACCTTGTTCTACAAGTGGAAGCGCCTGTTCTTTTTGGTTCTCTTTCTCTTCATTTTCTTCTTTTCCAAACACGACTTGCCATCCAAGATGGGTGATTTGCTTCCCTGTCGATTTAAAAACCTCGTGATTCACTTCAGTGAACAGTTCTGTTTGATTATACGTCATAGGTTCATAGAACGTTGCTATCACGCTACGCACGACCTCATCATAGAGCCACCTCTCTTCTTTTGATAAGGTTTCTAAGTCAGGAACTTGATTCGTGGGAATCAGTGCGTAATGGTCTCCGCATTTCTCATCGTCCACGTATGCTTTCTGATTTACGATGGTTTCTCTTTCTTTCTTTTCAATCAAAGTTTGATAATCCGTGATATTTGCTAACTTTTCTAGAATACTTGGTAATTGTGCTGCTTCTGCAACAGGAATATGCTGATATTCTGTTCGTGGATACGAGAGCATTCTTTTATCATATAAACTCTGGGCTGTCTCTAGTACAACTTTAGGTGACATCTTATACTTCTTATTCAGCTTTGCTTGTAAGCTCGACAGATTATATAATTTCGGCGCTTGTTTCGATTTTTGTTCTACTGTCACCTTTTGTATACGTGCTGTATACTGTCGCAATTGTTGTAACTTTCCCTGCGCTTCTTCTTTTGAATGGAGTTTCATCATGTTATGATCTTGGAGGAGTTTTCCGACATAGGGTATTCCATTCGCCTCAAAATACCCATGAAGTTCATAGAATGATTGCACTTTGAAATTCTCTAATTCTTTCTCGCGTTGACGAATTAAGTGTAACAAGGCTGATTGCACCCGTCCAGCACTGAAGACTTCTTTGACACCTTTCTTGTCTCGGAACAACAGCGTAAATACTCGTGAGGCATTCATGCCTATAATCCAATCGCTAACAGAACGGGCTTGTTCTTCTAAATAATAACTATATGTTTCTTCTGCATCTCGCAAGTTTTGAAATCCTTTTCGAACCGCATCATGCGTCATACTCTTAACCCACAAGCGTTTTTGTGGTTTGTCGTTCACGCCTGCCATAATAATAATATTTTTTGCAATCGCTTCTCCAGCTCTAGCAGGATCAGTCGCAATAATGATTTCATCTGCTTTTTGTAGCCATTGTTTCGCATTTTGAAAAATCGACTTTTTATCTTTTGACACCTTCATTTTAAACTCTTCTGGAATAATAGGCAGTTGGTCCATACTCCAGTTTTTCCATTCTTCTTTATACTCATCAGGGTTACATAATTCGATGAGATGGCCCAGTGCCGAAATCATGACGACTTCTTCATCTCCAAAGATTTCTTTGTCCTTCACCGTAATATGTGTACCTTCTCGTTTGGCACTTTGAAATGCTTCCGAGTAGCTTTTCATTTGTTGCGGTTTTTCACATAGTATCACTTTCACACAAATTCCTCCAACTTTTTAAATTTAGCTTGTTAACTCTAAAGGACTTTCAAAATCAATATCATGCGTTGCAATCCGTATGTTTCTTTCTGCACAATACTCAACCAGAAGACGGCTGATTTCTTCTGATGGAACATCATTATATTTCCCCTTCGCTTGTACCAAAGACCACCGCCCCCTTCCGTTACAACGAAATTCTAGGCAATGTGTGACTTTCTCTGTTCCTTTCTCTTCCATTACCACAATGTATACATCCTTATGGATTGCTTCTCGTGCATACGAACCGACACATATGTTTAATTTTGTTCCCACTTCTATTAAATGATGGTTGCTCGTTGCTAATAGAAAACGATACTCATTCGTTTCTGTTTCCAATTTTAGCTTTTCTTCCTTTTCGTACTGTATTTCCTCGTATGCGTATTCTACTTTATTTAAATCACTTGCCAATACATCGTGTAATGTTTCTAAATCATATAGTTTTGGTACTTCATACGTCGGCATCTCCTCCTGTAACATTTCCATCATTCGCACGATATCTCTCATATATTCGAATACACAATCTTCCTCATGCCTTTTCACCTGTTGTATGATTGCGTTCGCAAATCTTTTTTCACTTTTGAAATGTTGTTTCATCCGTTCGAACTCCTGTAAATAACTCGGATGCAGTTGTCCGATTACATCTTCAATGGACAGATTGTGAGAATGAAGTACGTCAGGGATTCTTGCTAAGTTTTCTAGCATATATTGTTTTATATCCACATTCTCAATGAGATGGACAATATGTTTGTACCACACCCATACACGTGGATTTTCAAATAAAAGGTTGCGTTCTTTCTTGGATACTTTCTTATCGAATAACCATTCTACAAGTTCTGACTGCTTATATGGCAACTGGGCTAACTGCTCTCTCTTATATTTATTATCTCTTACCTGAAATCTAAAGGTTGAATATTCCGTGAATTTTAGTGGCAACAACATCAACTGTGGATAGCGTAACAGAATCGGAAATTGCATGACACGGAGCTTTTGGTGTTCCGAAAACCATGTAGGTAAGATCGCCTGTAAGAAATCCTGAT
>NZ_JBMDKC010000189.1:0-3895 GCF_057809515.1 Bacillus sp. FG16 | reverse complement strand
TTCAAAGAACTACTTGGTCGCTCATTTGCGACTTCCTTATGTTAACATCTTCGTTAGTTAATGTCAACTAAGTTTTTTATTTCTTTTGTCGCTTGCGACGTTAATGTCATCGGCGACTTATTCTATATTACACCTCTAAAGTATAATCGTCAACACCTTTTTATAAAGAAATTCAATTTAATATTTATATGCTTTGTTAGCTAGATACGTCTCTCCGAGGATTCATTACCAAAGAGCTACCTCCTGCTTCTCTTTAATTATATTTCCCCTAAATATATTAAAGTTACTTTAAACCTTAGACTTAATTTGTACAGAAGTTTTTCCCCAGCGAAACTAACAATCTTATTTTAATAAATATTAATACCTCTTTGTTTATCACGCCCTCTATTAGAAACGATTGAAGATATACGTATTCTTATAACAGACAACGATACAGAAATCCATAATAAACTCATATACTACTCTAGTTATAGAGCCCCAAGTTCTCCTTATATGAAGTAATGGTTGCTTATCTGTTTACTCACAAATATATAGAGCCACACTAATATATTTATTAACTATCCCTGTTTCACTGAAATATCAGCCTTATATCTCTTTCATCTTTAGTATCATCTATTTCCATACAGCTATATTCTCTTAATAAACATTTAAGATATGCTCAAGGTTCGAATTGATTAATAGTATTTCCTTTTTAAACACATATACTGGATTAAAAATACGTACCTCAATTTATCAAGTGTACCGAACACACATATACAGAACGCTCGTTCCTTTCATTGCTTCACTTTTTATATAACATTAATAGATATTAATCCCATACCTATATTTACGTTTTACTACTAAAAGAGCGAATCATTTCACTAACAAAGCATTTAGTTTCATTTCTAGTATATATCCCCCTTTTGAAATACATATAGAATCATAATTTCCGTTGTTTCTATCTCCCCCCTAAGAATACACAACCATACAAAAACAATTCTACAACAAGGTATACGGCGGCTGCACAATTATAAATCTTAATCCTCTCAATACCTACAAGGGTGCTGTCCGCCTTTAACGCAAATATATACTAAAAAAATTTCAATATAAAATGGCCGGAATTTCTACACTAAGAAAAATCCGGCTCTTATTTTTAGGCAACAACCAAAATCATTTTTACATTCAGTATTAAATGTCTATTCAATATTCCCTACTCCGCTCTGGTAAAGGTGAATGTATCATATCTGTCACTGCATAAAATAGATTTTCTGGATGTTCGGCTATCCGATGACATAAATACAAATACCACTCTTTCCCATAAGTCAAATATACTCTAGCGTTATGTCCTTTGTTTTTCAAATCTCTTAACATATCCGGACGAATTCCATATAACATTTCTATTTCTACATTAGGATGACTAAAATATTGACGTTGCTCCATCTCTTTAATAAGAATTTCATCATGTGTAGCTATAGACACAGGGTGATGGTTTTCAACTAGTTTTTCTACAATTTGAAGATACTGTTGATTTAAATCAGTTGATCTAGGCATAGCAATATCCGGAACTTCTTGATAGGCACCTTTTACAACTCTTATTTTTCCTGGATAATGAAGGAGTTCTTGAATATCATTGTTTGAGCGATATAAATGTGCCTGTATTGTTATCCCTACATTATGATATTGCTCAGTTACCTTTTTATAAATAGAAAGAATGTCTGCTGCTTTAGATGATTCTTCCATACTTATCATAAGGGTAGTTCCATGTACTTTCGCCTTCTCTGCCAACTCCATTAAATGAATATAAGATATTTCTGGATCTATAGATAATCCAATATGAGATAAATCGAGTGATACTGTTTGTTTCATAGATAGAGCACCCATGTCCCCAATAAGATTCAAAAACTCATTTTTTGCTTTATAGCATTCCTCTATATCTAGAGTATTTTCCCCTATGTATTCTAGTGAAGTATGATAACCTTTTGTAATTAGTTCTTTTGCCGTCCCAATTCCCTCATGTCTCGTTTCTCCGGTGACAAAGCGTTTCGCAGCTTGTAATAATAACGCATAGAGTTCAGTGGATTGTTGTACATATGCTTTTATATGTTCATTTCGTGCAATCGATTTAAATGCCTGAGCTACTTGTAATTCTGGTTTAGTCATCACATTTTCATCTCCTTTAGAACTATTTGACCCTACTATAGCATGCTAAAATGGTTTGTATTAGTACCATTTCATCCAAACTTTTATGGTACCAATTTTGATGAAGGGAGCATTTATATGCTTTGGATACCTATTGATCGATCTTTAGATATAAGTTTAATTCGACAAGTTTATCACCAAATACGTGAACGAATATTAAACGGAGAGCTACAATCCGGTGAAAAACTACCAGCAACAAGGGAATTATCTTCTGAGTTAGGTGTGTCTAGGAATGTAATTTTAGAAGCTTATGATCAATTATTTTCCGAAGGCTTTTTGGTCACTCGGCAAGGAGCTGGGACATTCATTGCCGAAGGGACTTATTTAGAACAACGTAAAAAATCAACTCTAATTGATTCTTTATCTTGGTGCGAAGAAACAAACAAAGACAGTAATATCATTAATTTTCGTTCAGGAATACCAGCATTAGACTTATTTCCACGTAAAGGATGGGCAAAGTTGTCTCACACTATATGGAATGAAACACCTCCTTCTACGTTTGGATATGATATCCCCCAAGGGCGTCCCGAATTAAGAAAGGTTTTATCACGCTATTTACTAAAAACAAGAGGAGTTTTTTGTCATCCAGAACAATTGGTGGTTACTTCCGGTGCAACTCAAGCTTTAACACTTGTTTCTAAGTTACTTTTGTCATCAGGTGACGAAGTACTAATAGAAGATCCCATCACCAATGATATTCAAACAATTTTTAAAAATTCAGGAGCCTTTCTTTCCCCTATACCAGTTGATGATAATGGGATGAATACATCTTTGTTACCTGCAAATAAAAATCCAAAATTCATCTTCATTACTCCTTCTCATCAGTTCCCTTTAGGTGGAACGTTGCCAATTCAACGACGTGTTCAATTGGTTAACTACTCAAGAAAAACAAATTGTTACCTCATTGAAGATGATTATGATAGTGAGTTTCGATATGAAGGTTCACCTGTAAGTTCATTACAGGGATTGGATCCCGAACGTGTTATATACATAGGTTCATTTAGTAAAATTTTATCACCGGCCCTTAGGATGGGATACTTAGTTCTTCCCTCACACCTTATTGAAAAATGTCGCAGGATAAAATGGTTTTCAGATTTACATACACCTTCTTTAAATCAGCTTATCCTTGCTAAATTTATTGCCGAAGGTTATTTGGAACGACATATTATGAAGATGAAAAAAATCTATAAAAATCGAAGAGACTTCCTTATCCAGCAATTAAAATCAGTATTCTCAAATACAATCAATATTTTCGGTTATTCTACAGGATTACATCTGATTGTTGAATTCAATCAAGTTCAATTCACAAAAGAATTACTTGAGAAAATCCAACAACTCGGAGTGAAAGTATATCCTGTGGAAGACCATGCCATTGAAAAAGGAAAACATCACAATCGAATTATTATAGGGTATGGCCATTTAACAACTGAAGAAATAAAAGAGGGTGTGAGCAGGCTCCAGAGGGCAATACTTCGTATATATTCTTGTTAACAAATAGACTTTAAAGCTCAGCCATATTTTTCTGAAGGTATGCTACTTAAATGTGAAATTCTAATAAAATAAAGTTGTTTCTTGCTAGATAAACGTACTCATAGAGCTTACATTAATTACAAGTTTATTTTATAAAACACAAAAAAGACGAGTCATTCTGACTCGTCTTAAAGTTGCTTGGCGACGTCCTACTCTCACAGGGACAAGGTCCCAACTACCATCGGCG
>NZ_JBMDKC010000188.1:0-3911 GCF_057809515.1 Bacillus sp. FG16 | reverse complement strand
TGAAAATAAAATTGCCGTTTAAAACAGTATAGCATATTTAAATCCGAAAATACTCCAAAAATAAAATTCCCCACTAGGATTAGTGGGGAGATTGGTTAGGGACACCAATCAGGATGATACAAGTAAGGATAAAATGATAATACCATAAAAAGGGGTTGACACATATTGAGAAAGTTCGACATTTATTTCTTGTAATATTGTAATGCGATTTGAAATTGGTTGGGTATATTCATCAAAAATTGGCTGGTTTCTGCACTTAATTTTAGTAGGATATAATAAAAATGAACCGATATTCATTAAAAATGGAAAATGTTCCAAGACATTTTTATGGAAATACAACGAATTTTTTGGCGCATATATTTATCAAGTTGCAAGGGATGGAAGAGAATGTAGGTTCGTGATAACATTAATCTTGTATACAGTATATGGGTTTCTATCAAACAAATAGACGGAATAATCACAAAAAAATAATAATTTAAAACATAAAAACTCGCAGAGCGTGTGTAAGAGGTGATCGTGACAAAACCGCTCACACCGTTCATCCTACTACCTTAGGACAAACATTTGCATCATACGAGTTCCTTTTTAGTTTAACAGATATTCATCATTCGTAGTGCAGTTTAGAGGTTGAGAAAATAGGATGATGGATTTTTATGTTTTAAGGGAGGGGACTAATTTGAATTTCTATGAGAAAATTTGTAATTTAATTGAAGATCGGGATGACCTAAACTTTACAGAAGTAGCTAGTAAAATGGGTGTTTCGAAACAATATTTACAAAAATTTAAAAATCAAGGTATCATTAGCTTTCCTAATTTATTGAAATTGGCTTCAATTGTAAGTACATCAAATAAAACTGCTGCAATGTTTTTGCAGGAATGGTGTTTAGAATTGGACAGTACAGAGGCAATAAAACATAGTTTTGAATATGCTGCATTGATTCGTGATAAAGTTTTGTTGAATAAATTACTAGAAAAGCACAAGAAAGAATCAGGTACAGTAGGAGAATATGTAAAAATTTATGGAGCACTATATAAATATATGAATGATGAAATTTCAGGTACTGAGATTATTAAATATTTAAAGAAGTATAATAGGCCCACTGATAATATGCTGAATATTTTGATTGACATTATGAAATGTTATGATTATTATCACCAAAAAAAATTCAATACCATGTTTGATTTAGTGGATGAAGTTGAAAAAGAATTAGACTTGATTGAAGAGAGTGATCGTAAAATATTTCTCAAGGAATGTTACATGTATCGACTTGCAGAAGTATTTTCCCCACTAAATTTACAAAGAAAAAACTTAGAGTCGGCTCGATATTATGCTAATGTTCTAATTGAAGCAAGTTTATGCACTAAAACTGTTTCGGACGGATTATATTTACTTGGGATGTCATTTTTAGTTGATGACGAGGAACGTTGTTTACGCTATCTACAGGAAAGTTATGATTTAGCAAAACAGGTAAATGACAAAGCAATTGAAGTAGCAGCAAGATTTAATTTAGATGTTGTTAAAATATACTTGCATATTAATTTGCCAGAGGATTCAGATTCACGTTTGATTAGATACCAAATGAATCCTATAAGTGAAGATTCAAGGGCAGGATTAGAAGAAATTTTAAGGGAAAATGGAGAAAAGGACTTTTTGAAATATTTTTTAGCTGTTACAGATGCTCAGCCAGGCGGGTTATGTGTGTGCTTTAAGGAATTTCTTGCCCAATCAAATTATTTTTTTGTAAGTTTAGTAGCTAAAGAAATTAAAAAAAGAGGAGATAATTCCTTGCTAGTGCAACAAATGATTGATTATAATATGGATAGAGGAGTGGATGAAAATGAAAAAATTAGCTTTAGTACTTTGCACCTTTTCAATGTTAGCGGTGAGCATTGTTTCGTATAATATAATAAAACAGAATTCATATCGATCAGTAGAAATTAAACCAGGTGGTTAAAGACACAGTGTATGCTTTGTTTTTTATTTGAACTATAATTCCTTTTTATTGAAGATGTATTTTTTCGGTAAACTAAAACCATAAAAAAAGAATTTGTTTACTTCTCTAATATAAGCCTAAAAGAATGATAATATTCTTTGTAGATAGGGTAAAATTATGAGGAGGAATGGAAATGACGAAAGAAGAGATTGTAGAATTATTTTTGAAAACAGTAGATGAAACGCAGCCTGAATTAGTCGAGGAGTACATAGAACAAAGTTTTAAAATTTAAAAAATAGCCCGTCTCTAATATGAGGGGCTATTTTTTTCGTTATTATGGTATTCTTCTAGTGTTTTGGTGATCGCGAGCATTTGTTGTAGGACAATGTCCTGTTTATCTTCAGGTAATGTATCTAATCGTTCTATAATTTCCTTAAACTTGTTGTGTTTTTTTATATCTAATTCGGTACTACGTCCTAGTAGAAAATCCGTTGTTACTTCTAGTATTTCAGATAATTTTGCAATAGTATCTGGCGAAGGAAAACGTTCTTCGGACTCATAATAACCAATTACACGAGATGAAGCGCCTACCTTTTTTCCTAGCGTTTCTTGTGTCCAGTTACGTTGTTTTCTTAGTTTTTTTATTCTAGCACCTATACCTGTCATTTTCATCACCTCATAAGGTTGTTCACTTGAACAACCTGTTCTCTTTAGAGACAATCATAGCACAT
The DNA here is from genome assembly GCF_057809515.1 of Bacillus sp. FG16. NCBI lineage: Bacteria > Bacillati > Bacillota > Bacilli > Caryophanales > Bacillaceae > Bacillus > Bacillus sp. FG16. The sequence goes on along the minus strand of NZ_JBMDKC010000188.1, from coordinate 1,246 downwards.
TATGTTCGGAAAGTCATTGACAATGTATAAATTATTCGATATGATTAAAATCGAACGAAACGTTCTATTGAGGAGGCGGACATGAAACAGTCAATTATTTATCATAAAATTGCTAAACATTGTGGTGTTACTGAAAGATATATAAGAATGTTGGATAAGAAAGAACGGATTCCATCAATGGAAGTTGCTAAAAAAATTGCTGACTTTTTAGATGAGTCAATCGAAGAGATTTTTTTTAATCATCATACGAACGAAACGTTCGTATTCGAACGGTTTTATCCAAAACTAATTGAAGGAAACAGTTCAATTAAGCGTTGATGTGAATAAAATTTAAACAAGGAGCGATACCCGTGCACAAAAACCTATACATCGCTAGAAAAGAGCAACGCATGACACAAGAGAAGGCAGCGAAATTGATAAACATAGCTCAAAGAACGTATCAATCCAAAGAGCAAGGCAGACATGATTTCACCCTAAAAGAGGCTCAAAAACTAGCAAAATATTTCAAAACAACAGTGGACGAGCTGTTTGAGAAATAGAGGGAGAGAAAACAAGTGAAAAATGGTAAACGACCAACGAAGCGAGAGAAGATACATATTAACTCGTATAAGTTAAATCCAGAAAATTGGTTGATCTATAAGAAAGCAGATGGACGACTACATTTGATTCATCGTCATACGAATCGGGTACGAGTCATTCCAAGTGCGTAGGGTGGACAAGCATGATTAAAAATGAGGAGGGATTTATATGAATTCATTACAAGAGAAAAGTGCTAAAACGTTTGATGAAACCGTGGTTTTTGGTGTGACAAAGTTAATATTTGTTTGTGGCACAGTGAAATATGGGCTACAAGGCTTTACTGAGTTTTCTGATGTATTGGATTTTGGAATGTTTGAAACAAAAGATGAGGCATTTGCCCGTAAAGAGTATTACTCAAACAAAGATGCTAATTATTCTGAGCTGAATTTGGCGGAAAGATATAGTTATGAAGCAGAATAATAATGTAGAAGAGGAGAAACCATCATGACTAAATCTGTTCTCACAAAGGATTTACATAAGAAACAAATACTAGATGAATTTTTACAGCACTGTGAACAAAAACAAGTAGAAGTACTACAAAAGAATGATCCCTATCAGTTTTGTATTTGGATCAAAGAAGCCCGATTAGCCCGAAGGGAATTGGCAGCACTTTATCGTGCGAAAGAAAAGCATGATGAGGAACGTAAACGTATAAAAGGAATTGTTC
>NZ_JBMDKC010000187.1:0-3988 GCF_057809515.1 Bacillus sp. FG16 | reverse complement strand
GCATATGTGATGGATTGGATAGATAAAGTGTGGATGAAGGATGTGGAGAAATAACGGCATCCATGTGAACCGCCTTGAAATAGGAGAAAGCCCTAACAGTAGGGTGCTAGGGCTTACAAGGTTGGTACAAAATAATTACTAATACGGAATAATTATAACATATGGTTTTAATAACTGATATAGAAAGATAAATAGAAATATGACATTGAGGAGTGAGAAAACATGGACATCAAGCAATATGGTAAACGTGAAAAACGCTTAGTCGAACAAATAGGAATTGCGAGAATGTGGGATTTTAATCAATTGGTGATAGCGATTATTGATAAGCATGGTATTGAAGTTGCGGAGGGAATTTTAGAGGATTTACAACAACATGCCATGGATACAGCAAAGTTACATATACAGGCTGTGGAAAGCGAAAAAGCCCTATAGAATAGGACTTCTTCATCGGAATTTGTACATAGAGCCTATTGCTATAAAAAACAATATTCATCTATTCCGTTGATTGTAGTATATCTGAATGTTGTCAATTGTAAAACAGGTGGAATGTAACAAATAAAAAAGCCCTAGAAACTAGGACTCTTTCACAGAAACTACTTGAATGTGCACATACGAGGTCTCGGTTACAAGTATGTACATGTTGCCTTCATCAAAATTGTAACAGAAAAATAAGTGGTAGAAAACTAGATAATCTGACATTGAAAAACAAAAAGACCTAACAAGTAGGCCTTTCTGATTGGTAAGAATAATTGGAAACGAGTGGTTTTCAATCGACAACTACACGAAAGATAGGTCCAGTATAACAAGCTATTTCAATCCAAACAAGAAGAGGTGTAAATAAAATATGACATTAGAAGAGTTCTTTGAAGAAAAGAAAAATGTAGTGTACGCAACGATTCAATATCAATTTGGTAGCTTTCCACAAGCTAGGAAAGTTGCAGAAATGAATCATATGGAATTAGAAGACCTTATCCAAATCGGTCTCCTGACATTGTGGGAAGTATGTATGAAATTTCGTGCAAAGAAATTAAAATACTTTAACGCATATGCGTCTCAAGCGATTAAGTGGAGAATTTGTAATGAACTTCATACGAAAGGTAGATTGATTCGCGTAGGAAAACATGTGAGTTATGAAGACAGAAATCGTATGTCCTTTCATTCTATTGATCTATATCGAGATGGAGAAGTTGAAAATGAATATTTTGCAGTCTCTCCAATTAATGTGGAGGAAGAGGTCCTGACAGCGATTCTATATCAGGAAGCCATGGATGTATTACAGCCAGAAGAAGCGTATGTACTACAGCGAAAGAGTCATGGTTTAACGGATCGTGAGATTGCCCAGGAGGTGGGAAGAAGTATCAGTGGTGTGAATCAAATAAAAAATGCAGCATTTCGCAAAATCAATCCCGCCTATGTCTCGAAGAGAAAGGGAAGAAAAAACCGCCAGCAGCCACTGGCGATCTAGACAAAATCAATTTTCAACATGATTATAGCACGAAATGAAATGAGATAAAAAGGAGTGTACGAATGAATGGATATTCAAGAAATAAGCCGTGCGGTACAAGCGATACGAGCCGAAGAAAATGAGAACGGGATTCTCAGCATTCGCGGGAATGAAGTTCATTTGAGTAATGAAACATTTGAATGGGTGTTAGGGGAAAATAAGGTAAAACCAATCATAGCGAGCCGTGAATCAGAAGAAGTTCCATATGAAGTGGCATTTATAAGTGAAAATGTTGTCTATTACTCTCTCTATACTCTAGAAAGAATGGAAGAAAAAATTGGAGGGATACCCAATAGTAGAAAACTCAATGGTACTTGGAAATTGTCATGATTCAGTTGTAAGTGATGTTATGAGTAACTGCGAAAGTTGTGGGAAAGAAATTTACTTTGGTGAAGAGTACCGGGATATTGATGGGGATTACATACACGATGAAACCGAATGTATTCAACGATATGTGGAGTCTCATTCTATAAAGAAAGTGGCGGGTGAGTGATTTGAATGCTGGAATTGAAGAGTTAGGACAGGCGTTAACTGTGCGCCAAAGAAAGTTAGCTGAACACAAGCGAGAATTAGAAAGGTTAATAGAAAAGAAGCCGATTGTGGAGAAAAATATTAGAGATACGGAAAGTGAGATTTTCGATATTGAAGCTTCCATATTTGTTCTAAAGAGTATGGAAAAAGATAATCAGTAATGTAGTGGAGGTGCAAGAATGTTCCAAGTAACAGAAGCGCAACGAGAAAAGATGAAAGCTGTTATTGGTTTTATTGGTTGTAGTGGTTCTGGAAAGACAGCTGGGGCGTTGCTCACAGCGTACGGCATGATACGTGAAGCATATCCAGATATTCCAGAAGAGGAAGTGTGGAAGAAAATTGGTGTCATCGATACGGAACACAATCGTGCTAAGTTGCATGTAGGCCTTGTATATGAAGGGACAAAAATAGGGAGTTTCCTTCATATTGATTTTCCTCCACCTTACACAACAGAAAGATATAACGCAGCTGTAGGGGTGATGAAAAACACGGGTGCAGAGGTGATTATCATCGATTCCCTCTCCCACAACTGGCAAGGGGAAGGTGGGATTGTAGAAACACATGGTGGGATGTCAGGGAACTCGTTTCAAAACTGGGGCAAGCTTGCACCTGAAACGACGAAGCTCATCAAAACAGTAACGCAGAATGATGTTCATATTTTAACCACTCTTAGAACAAAAACGGAGTATGTGGTGGAACAAGATGCAAATGGAAGAATGGCGCCACGTAAAGTTGGTACCAAGCCGGTGCAAAAAGATGAATTGGAATATGAGTTTATGTTGAATTTTGTTATCGATATTGACCATGTAGCTACTACTTCCAAGGATAATACACAACTATTCGAAGGGAATCCACAAAAGATTACAGCGGATGTAGGCCGTAAATTATACCAGTGGCTTGAGCTGGGAATCGATGTGAAAGCGGAGGAAGAAGCGAAAAGGACAAGCCTCGTTCAACAAGTGATGGCTATTGCGCAGGAACATATGGAGGCGCAAAAGAAAATACAAGAATTTGAATGGAAAGCCAATGTAAAGATTGAGAACTTTACAATCAAGTTACTCGAAACAGCACTAGATAGATTACAAGTTTTTAAAATAAAGGAGGAAAAATAAATGTTTACAGTAGACCATAATCAAGCTAAAGGATTTGACCCGATTCAACCAGGAGAATATGAAGTGATTGTTATCAATTATGACCAGACAACATCTCAAAATGGAAATCCGCGTATCATTGTGGACTATGAGATTCGCAGTGATGTAGATCAACCGTGCCAAGGACAAAAAATCTTATATGACAACTTCGTCGTAACAGAAAATTCTATGTGGAGATTACAGGCAGCGTCGAAGGCAGCAGGATTTCCAACTGGAATGACATTTAAATCGTATAAAGAATGGGCGGATACATTTTTGAAAAAGACACTCAGATTGGTAGTCGGAGAAAGAGAATACAATGGTAAGAAATACCCGCAGGTGAACGGATTTAAGCCTTCAGAAGTTGCGCTGATTCAAACTATTCAGATTTCTGATTCGGACGTTCCTTTTTAAAAATGAACAGAAAAAAATGTGGAGAGAGAGCAGCTATCGTTCTCTCTCTAACACGTTACGTAATGGTTTGGAGGGGGTGAAAAGGTGATACATACAATACCGAGTTATACAGAACGGATTCAAGAAATACTGCCGCATGCGAAAATCATTCGGTTAATCGGTTATACAAACGGAAATAAAGAGTATCAAAAAGCAAAATGTGCAGCGGGAAAATGGCAAACAACAGAAACGTTACAAGACGAGCAAATTCAAGCGTGGATACAAAAGGGTGGCTGGATTGGTGTTCGGATTCCAGAAGGAAGAATCGTGGTTGATATTGATGATAAAACAGAAGGGGCTTTACTACGTGAACTATTAGAAGGCGAACGCATTCATCATCATTCCATTACAACGCCAAATGGTTGGCAGT
>NZ_JBMDKC010000186.1:0-4094 GCF_057809515.1 Bacillus sp. FG16 | reverse complement strand
AACAATAAGCGATTTGATCATTGGCTGCCTTTATTAGTTCCGTTTTAATCGGTTTTCCTAGTTGATTACTGTAGCTCCAATCCATTGTATACTTTTCATGTGTCATCACTTCTGCATTCACCTTTGGTATCATCAAGTTAAAGAAAAGAGTTAGTACAGAAAGTAGAGCTAGCATCCTAAATACATATTTTTTCCCCATGCTTAAACCTCCTAATTTGTTTTACATCTGTAATTATTTTAATATTTTAAAAAATCAAAATAAAATACTTTTTTTATTATAAAACAAAAAATGACAAACTTTAACACTGCATTAAATTTTTCAACAATTATTTGAATTTAGATTATAATTAATGTAACAACAACTTACTATGACATGAATCTTATCAATCATTTGGCGGTGACGTATAATGTATACAAATGAAAAGCCAATAAGATTAAAACAAGAAGTTTTATGTAGTCAGAGCGAATTATTAAAGCATGTAAAAGAGGTTTTAGTGAAAGAAGATATTAAAACTGCGGAGGTATATGATGCAAAGAGAGGTGAATTGCATTATACAAGTGAGACATTACGTAAAAAATTCAATTTAGCTTTCCCTCAAATTGTTGTGAAATCTGGTCTATATGATTTAAATAACCATTTAAAGTACATTCCTAGAGAAATAATCTATGAACAACTGAATTAGGGTTTCTTTGCCCATCCCCCGAAAAGGGGTATTAATACAAAATATTCCAAATTAGTCTTAGTTCAACTAAAGGATTAACCCTACTAATCGATGTTGTAACATAAACGTCCGTTTTTGTTACATTTTTTCTTTCTACATTCTAGCCTAGATCGTATTGAATTTAGATGTAACTAAATTCTGTCTCAAAAATATTTTGTCACAATATAAATCTTCTACCTTTTTGTTACGCTAATGATTTACTAACTGGTACTTTCTGTCTTATTCCCCTTTTTCGGGGGATGGGCAAAAACATCCTATTAGTTCTTTAGGTTTAGAAGCTTCAGTGGAACAACTAAAGTGTACCGTACACTTTAGTTGTCTAAAATATGGCGTATTTCTGACATATCCATATTCGTAAACTTCGCAATATCTTCGATATTCATGCCATTTTTATGCATGCCCTGGATTAGTTGGATTTTTCCTTCTTGAATTCCTTCTTCTCGCCCTTTTTTCTCTGCATACTTATATTTAGAAGCTTCATCGATAAGAGCCTTTTGTCTCGCCTCATATGACATACGGAATGCAGGGTCTTGACTCATCTTTTCCCACTTTTGCATCGCATCTTTTAAAATCGGATCTCGGTTCATGGCGATTTCCTCCAGTGTATGCGTTAATTGTGTATCTTCATTTGCGGATAGTAACAGCAACCATCTCACAAAAGAGTCTTCCCACGGATTTACTTGTTCTTCTTTCCATTGTGCCATTAATTTTGGAATTTCAATTACGTGTAACTCTAAATCGTCTACGAGTAACTTTTGTAACTCAATATCCCACAGTTTTCCTGTTGTATGAAATGTTTCGTATTCTGAGAAAACAGGAAAGTTTAAAATATTAATGGTGATGGTTTTTCTGAGTGCATCGTAAGAGCCACCTTTTTGCATTTGAGAAGCATATAAGCGACTCCAATAATACAAACTGCGTTTTAAAAAATCATGTTGGTTATTGAGCTGTATTTCAATAGAAATTTGGGTATTATCGTTTAAAGTGGCTAATACATCTAGAATAGACAATTTGTCCTTTTCATATTCACGGTGTAAATGTGGGTCTTCTATTTTCAGCGTTTGAATTGGTGAAGAGAGCGAAGACGCTAAAATCACGTTCAAAAATTGCATTAAAATCTGTTCATTTCCTCTTGAGCCAAATAATTGCTTGAAAGCAAAATCGACTCGCAAATTTACTAAAGGTTGATTCATAGAGTGAGTCACCTTTCTGTTTCGTATTCTATTTGACTTTTTTGCTATTCTCCTTTTTCGGGGGAATGGGCAAAGAATTATCTATATCTATTGTATCGGAGAAGAAAGAAAAGAAGCAACCCTTATTGAGTTTTTTGGGGGTATTTATTTTTAATAAACATCACGGTACGTGAAATTATTTTTTTTTGTAGCTTAAACATGCACCTATCTTTTTATGCCTTTCCCTTTTCTATCGCAGATTTAACCTATACTCTTTTTAACCCCCTTATCAATTCTTGTGCAGGGATTTCGTCTTTTTACATGTAAACATATTTATTTTGTCTTTTTCTTTCATTAGAAAGGCATCTGAGCGTCCGTTTTTCTCACTTTCCGCAAAAAACGAACGATTTTCTCGTATTCTAAAACTAATAAAACAAAATATACGGATTAGAGATGAACCGTCAAATGAGAAGAACAATAGTACACCGCTCGGTGTTTCAACTCTTCATACGTGTATAATTTTTGTTTATCAAATAATTTGGGATGCTTCTGTCTATAGTATCCGAACAATTCTTCTCCATTTTCCCGTATACGATACCGTCGAGTTTGTCTGATAGTACCTGGTATTTCAGAAGCAAACTGTTTGAGTATTTGTAATGCTTGTGAAGATGGGATTTCTTCTCCTGTTACATAGGCATGGATAAAGATAAGTTCTTTTATTGTTATATAATTGTAATGTGAATTCCCACTCATAGAAAAATCCCCTCCTCGGTCATTATTTTCATCCGTACATGACTAGGCATATAAATGAATCTATCTGTTTAGCCTATCAGTATCTTCAGCGTTTGTTTCACTTTTTCATCGTCCACTCGATAAAATACTTCTAATCCTTTTCGCTCATATGCTACGACTTTATGTGATTTTAACTTGCCAAGATGTTGCGAAACAGTGGATTGTGGCATGGCGAGATACCGTTGTAATTCAGAAACATTTAATGACGTTTTCTTTATTAATTGATGTACCATTTGGAGACGGACAGGGTGTGCTAATACCCTTAATACTTCTGCAACACGTTCTAATTCATTTGGCCCCGTGTAAAAGACATTTTTCATCTTCTTTTTCCTCCTTTATATAATTTTTTATACGTCTCCTTCATCAAATTCATTTCTTGATCTTTTCATATCTATTTTATCACATCCTATCTTATATGGGCATATATTTAGGAACAGCAAAAAGGACATCTTCCTCAGGAAGATGCCTTTTTTATGTGACTTTCTCTAGATGTTAATAATATTATATGTAATTTATTCGTAAATATACTAAATAATTGTACACTAGTAAATTAGACGTGTTATTCTTCACAAACACAGCTATTCCATGTGCTACGAAAGTTGCTGGTTCTACCACCCGATCCTTCACAACAATCTTGCTTGTGCCAGCGAAGAATCACGAACACGCTTTCGAATTATAAAATCTACCTCTCATTTTGTCAATAGCAGACAAATAACAAAACTATAAACAATAAACAGAATGACTTATAGTATCAGTCATATTTTAATTATAGGATTCATACCCAACTATTTTTATAAATTCGTTGCATATTTCGCAAGACGATCAGCTAAATCATTGTACTCATTACCGCTATGAGCCTTAACTTTTACAAATTGTATTTTAATATTCCGCATATATTTTTGCATAAAATCTTGATACTCTTTTGTTTGAGGGTTTTTAGCTCTCCAAGCTTTTGTTGCGAAATTTTCAATACCTGTATAGTCATAGTACAATATCATGTGTTTCCAGCCATTCGCTAAAGCCAATTCTACCGCACGTCTTGCACCCATAAGCTCAGCACCTACATTATGAGTAGCTGTTACATCTGAGTAGGGATAGGCACTGAAATCCTTTAAGTACACTTGGTTTTGAACAATCATCACTAAGCCATATCCTGCAATTTTCCGCTTCATGTTATAACTCCCATCAATATAAACTTCTACGATGGATTCTTGTGAAACACCTGAAGAATGTAACTTTGTTGGCTGTTCTTTTATGTTTTGAGAAGGAGGAGATACCTGATGCTTTTTATTTTGAATGAGAGTGGATGACAAATATTGTTGTGCTTCTTTTTTAGAAGGAAAAGAGCGGTACTGGGCACCTGAATACCCTTTCACATGCGTCTCACATTCTTTCCAAGAATAAAAAA
>NZ_JBMDKC010000185.1:0-4131 GCF_057809515.1 Bacillus sp. FG16 | reverse complement strand
GTATGCGAATTCAGGAGGTGTTTTTTTCATGTACCACTATTCGGGTTCACTTCAACGGTAAGGGGTTTTTGTTTTATCCTGATTAAAGTTTCATTTTATAAACTTAATCCAAACCGTTTTAATTCAATAAAAATCCCCTCTAATTGCTTTCCTTTATCCGTTAATGTGTACTCTACACGAGGCGGAACTTCTGGATATACTTTTCTCGTTATAATGCCTTGCGATTCTAATTCTTTTAGTCGAAGTGATAATGTTTTTGGACTAATACCATTCATTGATTTTTGTAAATCACTAAAGCGTAATGTTCCTTCGATAAGAAGATCACGAATGATTAAAAACGTCCATTTTGTACTAATTACATCAAGCGTTTTAGCGATAGGACAAGGTATGCCAGGTAAACCTTTCGTTAATTCAATTGGATCTATATTGTTCATGGAACAAGCCTCCATAAAATTTTTTTGAATGAATTTGCTTTATAGTATCACAAAACTATACTTTTGGTAACTATATGAAAAAAATATCACTACTTCCATAAAGGAAGTTAATACATATACAATAGCAATACGAAATACAAAGGCTTAGATGAAGAGGGGGTGATTTTCATGGGGATGAAAAATTTGTTTAGATTCCTTAGTTTGTTTGTTATTTGTATTGTGCTTGTAGCATGTGGTGTGGAAGAAAAAACTGAAGTTCAGTTATTAAAAGAAATGCCAAAGCCAAAAGCAATGACAATTGATTCCTCACTAAGTAAAAAAGAAGCGACAGAAATGGTTCATGCGGCGCAGCGTTTTTATACGTTTTGGGATACAGGTAAGGAGGAACTTATTCCGCAGACTGTTACTAAAGATTTCTTCGATAATACATTGCCGAAAGGGCGACCACAAGGCATTGAAGGATTAAAGTTTGCAGCGCAAAATTTTCGTAAAGTTGTGCCTGATATACATTGTGAGATTGAAGACTTATTAGTTGTTGGTGATAAAGTAACAGCCCGTCTTTCTTTTACAGGAACGCATAATGGTAAGAAAATTAATTTTTTTGCAATTGATATTTTACATGTGAAAGACGGAAAGATAACGGAAGATTGGCATTTAGAAGATAATCTTACACTACAGCAGCAACTCGGCTTCATAGCTGAAGAGTAGATCATATAGGGGAGAGAAAAGTAATGAAAAATATATTTATTATAAATGGACATGAAAAATACGGTACAAAGGAAGGACGATTAAATAAAACGTTAGTAGATTATATGGTTACTCTATTAGGCGAGAATCATTATGTGAAAACAACAACGATTCAAGATGGTTACAATATTAAAGAAGAACAGGATAAATTTTTATGGGCCGATGTTGTTATTTATCAAACACCAATTTACTGGTTTAGTGTTCCAGGCTTATTTAAAACGTATATGGATGAAGTATATGAATACGGTTTGTTCTTTAAAGGTGCAGATGAATATGGAACAGGTGGTTTATTAAAAGAGAAAGAGTATATGTTCTCTACAACTTGGAATGCACCTGAAAAAGCATTTGGAGACAAGACGAAGTTCTTTGAAGGAGAAAGTTTAGAATCAGCGCTTAGTCATTTACACCGCGTGCAAAAGTTTCTCGGTATGAGTCCATTAAAGAGTTTTGCTTGTTATGATGTGGTGAAGAATCCGGATATTGAGAAGTTTTTATTAAACTTGAAAGATCACTTAGATGGAGTAATTAAATAATAGTTTATATTTGTATGTGAAAAAGGTACTACTAAGGATGTAGTACCTTCTCCTTTTATAAAAACTCACACTTTAATACGTGGATGGCTGTACCCATAACTTCGCAAAATTTGCCCAACCGAATGAATCAATTGTTACGTTTTTTAAAGAAGAAGGGTATGTTTTTCTTTTTAAAACGTGATAGTTAAATAAAATGATGTGTTCTACTTGTAAAAACTCTTCAATCTCATACATGAGTTCATAACGCTTTTCTTTATTTTCTTCTAGTAAAAATGTATCTAGTAAACAGTTAATTTGTTTTTCGTAGTGTGGGTCCATGAACCGATTTACGAAGCAACTTTTATTTTTAAATACATTTAAGAAGGCAAGTTCATGATTGGCAGCAAACACTTCTCCCATGAAAATAATATCGGCATGTTGATCGATAGAACGGTTCATATAATCTGAAACGGGAAATGGGTGAAGCTCTACTTGTATACCTAAACTTTCACATCGTTCTTTTAAGAAATATGCATCATTTGCACTATCTTTAAATGCGAAGAAGTAAATATGTATCGTTTCTCCATTATATGTACTCTTTTTTAAATACTCTTTCGCTTTTTCTAAAGAGTAAGATCTTTTAGAAGCTTGATGCAGCAATTGTTCGTCTACCCTCTATGTTACGAAGTATCATTTCAACATCATATAGTTCTCTCCAAGCTTTTCGAAAGTAAATGTCGTGATGAGGACCAGATTTTGTAAAGTTGAAGCTAGCATAAATACAACCTATTTCTTCTATTTGTATATCATGCCTTTCATTTTCCTCTTGGTTTGGTAGTTCATAATCAGCATCTATTTGCACATGGTCAGGAATACCCCAAAATTCAATACGGTCTAATAATGCGCGCTCTTTAAAATAATGGGTGAACGCTTCGAGTACGATATTATCTTCAGAGTAATGAGCAAGTTTGAAAGGTCCAGTACCTATATAATGATGATTTTGAATACTCGTATCACGCGGTAAAATGGCGAGCTGCATTGAACTTACATAGTGTAAGAAAAATAAATTTGGTTTCGCTAAATGGAATCGAATTTGCAGTGGTGATGGCGTTTCAATTTGAACAATTTCTTCTGTTAACCATTCAAAAGGAGATTGAACTTGCTTTAGTCTTTCAAATGAAAATTGTACATCTTTAGAAGTTAAAATTGTTTCGTTATGAAAATATATATCTTTTCGTAAATAAAAGGTCCACGTAAGTCCATCTTCACTTAATTCCCACGTATGCGCAATGTGTGGTTCCATTTTTTCCGTAACATCGTTATAAACGACTAACGTATCAAAAATTTGACTCGTAAGATGGCTCTCTGTAGTTACAGCCACAAAAGCCGGATCTAATGGGACTATCTTTCTCGATATAGGAATTTTTAATATGTCGTACATATCATTTGAAGGTTCGTATCCAAAATGATGATGTAGTTTATTTTCTATCTTTTTTTGAAGTGCAAGGGGTAGGGGTTCTTTTAAAAGAAGAAAGATATCTTTTAATTTTTCTTGCGCTAACAGTTCATCTGTATAGCATTCAATCGCTTCTACGAAATTATGTATAAATAGAATTTCTGTTTTATTTCCGCGTCCTCGCCCTGGAGTCCAGCTAATTAATTGCTCCTCGCTCATTTTCTTTAATAAAATCTTTACGTTTTTCGTACTGCAATATAAAACATCCGCTAATTCTTGTAAGCTATTTCGTATATGCTGTTGATCCTGTGCATGTAGTCTTAGTCTAATGTAATAGTCCATAATTTTCATATATACACTTCCTTCTATCATAAAAGGGGAAACTCTTTAGAATATTCTAACCTTTTTCTTCCTTTTTTTCAAAGTAAAATAAGTAAGCATAAGGAGGGGGAAACAATGGGATTTTGGAGTATGCATCGAAATATAAAGATTAGAATTATAACTTCGTTTTTAACACGTACTGTGTCCACGATGATTTTTCCATTTATGGCGATTTATTTTTCAATAAAATTAGGTAGTGCAATTGCTGGTGCGTTACTACTTATTAATGTCATAGCTTCATTAGTAATTGGTTTATACGGTGGATATGTTGGAGACCGGCTTGGGCGTAAAAAGGTTATGATTATCGGTCAAAGTATACAAGTCATTTCCATTGCTTGTATGGGAGTTGCGAATTCAGATTATGTAGATTCACCGTGGTTAACATTTATCTTTATGTTAGTGAATAGTTTAGGATCTGGACTTATGAATCCTGCGACAGAGGCGATGTTAATTGATGTGAGTACACCTGAGAATCGAAAAGTGATGTACAGCATTAATTACTGGGCTATTAATTTATCGATTGCGATTGGAGCGATATTTGGTGGATTACTATATAAGTTCCGTTTAATGTTTTAACATCGATAAAAGTGTCTATACTGCT
>NZ_JBMDKC010000184.1:0-4202 GCF_057809515.1 Bacillus sp. FG16 | reverse complement strand
TTGCTAAGCGTACAGGACTAAAGGTACAGCGTCGAAATGCCATCTTACAACACCCGGAGTATCCATGGATGCTTGCAAACGTGGATAGGCTCATGGTGGGAGAAAGAATTGGATTAGAATGCAAAACAGCATCTGAATATTTGAAAAAGGACTGGGAAGGTGAAGAAATACCGGTCGCTTACCTTCTCCAGTGTCAGCATTATATGGCTGTGACAGGCTATGAAGCATGGTGGATTGCGGTATTAATTGGTGGTAATAAGTTTGTGTACAAGAAGATCGAACGGGATGAGGATATCATCCAGTATCTTATCAACATGGAACGTGACTTTTGGCTCAATCATGTTGAAAAGGATGAACCGCCTATGTTTGATGGCTCAGAGGCATCTACACAATTACTGAAGCAAATGTATCCAGAATCTATTGAGGATAGTTCTATCAGTCTAGGAAAGCAAGAAGAGCTACTCATAGAAGCGAGAGACCAAGTAGATAGGGAAATGAAGGTGCTACAAGAGCAAAAGGCAGAGTATGAGAACAAGTTGAAAGCAAAGTTAGGCTCTCATGAGAACGGGACAACGGAGAATTACACCATTCATTGGAAGTCCTATAAGAGTAATCGTTTTGATAGCAAACGATTCAAAACAGACCATCCTGATTTATATAAAGAATATGTAAATGAAACTATATCAAGAAAATTTTTAGTGAAATAAAAAACAGGGAGTGGGTTACATATGGTTACAAATGAAAAGTTGAAAAACCAGTTAACAAATCGAAAAGAAAGTACTCCAGTTACACCGGAGCAAACTGTAGAAGCATACATGAAGAAAATGGCCCCAAGAATGGCGGAAGTATTACCAAAACATATGGACATGAACCGCATGAGTCGGATTGCCTTAACAACAATTCGGACAAATCCAAAGCTTCTCGAATGCGCGGTTCCTTCTCTTATGGGGGCTGTGATGCAAGCCGTACAGCTAGGACTCGAACCAGGATTACTAGGACACTGTTACATCTTACCGTATAAGCGTGAAGCGACATTTATCATTGGGTATAAGGGGATGATTGACCTCGCAAGACGGTCTGGCCATATTCAAAGTATTTATGCCCATGCTGTACATGAAAATGACGAATTCGAATATGAGTTGGGGTTACATCCAAAATTGGAGCATAAGCCGTCACATGGGGATCGTGGCGCGTTTATTGGAGCGTATGCCGTTGCTCATTTTAAAGATGGTGGGTATCAAATGGAGTTTATGCCGAAAAGTGAAATTGAGAAACGCCGAAAACGTTCGGCTTCTGCTAACTCAAGCTATAGTCCTTGGAGTAGCGACTATGAAGAAATGGCGAAGAAAACAGTGGTTCGGTACATGTTCAAATACTTACCGATTAGCATAGAAGTTCAGTCGCAAGCGCAGCAAGATGAAGTGGTGCGAAAGGATATTACGGAAGAACCAGAGTTTATTGAAGTGGAATTGGAAGAGCAAGAGGAACTACCTGTAGAACAAAAAGAGATTATATCAGAAAAATAATAAAGACGATTACATGGTATAGGAGTGGGGATGGAATCATGCTGAAAGATGAGAGAATACGTAGCTTTTTTATACTCGATAACGAAGTCGTAGATGATGAACGATTGACGCATCAAGAAATGGCGGTGTATATCACGCTTTGTCGACATGTCAACAAAGAAACGGGGGCATGCTTCCCCTCTTTATCCACAATCGGAAAGAAAGTCGGAATGTCCAAAAACACAGTCATTAAATCATTAAACATCCTAATTGAGATGGGCTATGTAACAAAAGAAAAGCGTGCATCCAAAGAACAAGGGAATATGTCAAATTGTTATTGCATCAACGATGTTCACCAATTGAACAGGGGAGTTCAGGAAATGAATAAAGCTTGTTCAGGAGATGAACGGAGGCTTGTTCATGAGGTGAACACTAACAATACTAATATTAACAATACTAAGTTAACAAGATATATACCGTCCGAAACGGAAGAGGAAATGCCATCTGAGAAAGCAATAGTCCAACAGCAAGAGGAGAAAGAAGTGTGTGAATCCATCTTCCAACACTGGAACGAAAAAGAGATTATCAAACACCGTGTACTGACGCAGAAGACCGTATCCAAAATTAAAGCAAGATTAAACACCTTCGGTGTAGGGGAGTTACAGCAAGCCATAGATCACTATCACACCGTGTTAACCAGACCAGAATATTTCTGGGAGTACAGATGGTCCCTGCAAGAATTCTTGCGAAGTGATGAACACGTGGAAAAATTCCTGAATCCAGCGTATCTCAAGGGATTACGGAAAAAAGAGTTTCAGCATCAGGTGGATGTGCCTACTGCAAGAATGAGTGGATTACCACCTGCGAAAGGCATTGTGGAAAGCCAAGTGGATGTAGATGACATTTATGCAACATTAGGAGATGGGGTCTGATGGAGAAGTATCAACGGTATGCAGAAAATGAGCTGTACGTACTCGGTTGCTTGATGAAAGACAATGCTCTGTTCGAGGAATTGAGACTGACGGCGAAACACTTTATTCATGTGCAACATAACCAACTGTTTCAAGCCATGATGGAACTCTGGCAAGAAGAGAAGCCGGTGAATGACATGAGTCTTTCACAACTGAGCGAGAAGAGAATGAAGGCATTTGGCGGCGTAGGAAAAATATATGAGTGTCACCGTCAAGCGCCTACGTTACACAACTTTTCGTTTATCCAGCAAAAGATGATTGAATTTATGGCGGTAGAAGACATGCTGTTTGATATCCAGGAATTTCAGCAAAAAACGGTGGATCGGCATGCTTTGAAAGACCTGAATGAGTTTGTGACAAAAGTGAACCAAATTCAAATCACGACTGTTCAGCCTCAGCTTTCGTTCCAGAACCAGTTGCAACAACGAGTCGAGGAGCATAGCAATATGCAAGCGAGTGGGCTGAGCGGAGCGCATACGGGTTATACCAACCTCAATCAGTTTACAGATGGTTGGCAAACAACAGACCTGATTGTCGTGGCTGCAAGACCTTCTGTTGGGAAAACAGCGTTTACGCTAGACTCGATACGAAAAGGAGCAAAAGCAGACCCGAAACAGTACATGGGCACATTCTTCAGCTGTGAAATGATTGCGTCGAAAGTGATTGATCGCTGGATTGCTGCCGAAGGTAGACTTCCCGTAAATGAACTCAGTAACCCGAATAAGTTCTTTAGCAACGATGACAAGAAGTGGATGAAGTATCAACAGGCGACAGGAGAGTTGGCGAATTTACCCATCAACATTCGGGAAGAAAAGCACATTCATGAGATTCGGGCGGTGATTTGGAAAACAGTTAAAGAACATCCGGAGAAAAAACACTTGTTTGTCATTGATCACTTGGGGCATATCAAAACGGATGAGACATTTGCGAATAACCACTTGAAATTTACCCACATCATCAACGAATTGAAGGATATCCAAAAGACGGTAAAACAGCCCATTATCCTGATTGCGCAATTAAATCGTGCGGTGGAAGGGAAAATGGATAAGCGTCCGAGCATGGCTGATATACGGGAGTCTGGTTCGATTGAAGAGGTAGCGGACGTGATTATTTTCCCTCATCGAGAAGCATATTTTGACAAAGTGAAGCGGGAAACAGAGGAAATACACGAGACGGAACTCATCATCGCCAAAAACCGAAATGGAGCGGTAGGAACGCTGAAGTTGAACTTTGTAAAGCGGACGAATGAATTTGTGGAGTGAGGGCATGAAGGTCAGTGAATTACTAGAATACGCAACAGCACATGGATTGATAGGAATCGTGGCGTTGATTGAATTGCTCGTGTTAGACAAACAGGCGGTGAAGTTTACAGACGATGTCGCAAAACTGGATTATTATTTTCAAGATCGATTTCGAGTGGCGATGAAGGAACATGTGGCAGCGTATATGGGCAAGAAGAACAGGCGTGTGATGACAGATGAAGAATGGAATAGTTGGATGGAACGAGTGGATGACAGGTATTTGGAGTGAGCGGAATTGAGTAAATACAACAACAAAAAAGTACATCTCGATGATTACGTGTTCGATTCACAAGCGGAAGCACATTATTACGAAAGCTTGAAAATTCGTTATGCAAGAGGCGAAGTACAAGGGTTTGAACGACAGCCTATCTTTAAGTTACAACCAGCATTCAAGAAACATAACAAGAGCTTTCAAGCCATTACAT
>NZ_JBMDKC010000183.1:0-4300 GCF_057809515.1 Bacillus sp. FG16 | reverse complement strand
GGAACAAGTGGTTTAGGTGTTTTGATAGGTGTCCCGTTTTCAGGGTTCACTTCAGACCCTTGGGTGTTAGCTTCAGCTCTTGCTGCTGAAACAGAAAAACTAAAATTTTTAGTAGCAGTGAGACCAGGACTAATGTCACCTACAGTTGCAGCGAGGATGGCATCTACATTTGATAGAATTTCAGATGGGAGACTACTTATTAATGTAGTAGCTGGAGGAGATCCAGTTGAACTACAAGGAGATGGATTATATCTTGAGCATGATGAAAGATATGAAGCAGCGGATGAATTTTTAAAAGTTTGGAAATCGACATTGCAAGGTGAAACGATCTCTTTAGAAGGAAAACATATTCAAGTTACAGATAGTAAAGTTGTATTCCCGCCAGTTCAAACACCATATCCTCCTATATATTTCGGAGGATCATCAGCTGCTGGAAAAGAAGTAGCAGCTGAACATAGTGATGTATATTTAACGTGGGGAGAGCCACCAGAGCAAGTGAAAGAGAAAATAGAAGAAGTAAGAAAACTTGCAGAAGAGAAGGGGCGTACAGTACGATTTGGCATTAGATTACACGTAATTGTAAGAGAAACAGAAGAAGAAGCGTGGGAAGAGGCAGAACGTTTAATTCAATATGTGGATAATGAAACAATTGAGCTTGCTCAAAAGACATTTGCAAGATATGATTCGGTTGGTCAAAAGAGGATGACACATTTAAATAAAGGTACGAGAGAGTCGTTAGAGATAAGCCCTAATTTATGGGCTGGAATCGGACTTGTAAGAGGTGGGGCAGGTACTGCACTTGTAGGCAACCCACATACAGTAGCAGAAAGGATAAAAGAATATGAATCGTTAGGAATTGATACGTTTGTTTTATCAGGATATCCGCATTTAGAAGAAGCGTATGAGGTCGCAGAATTGTTATTCCCATTATTGAAAGACGAGAAGAAAGAAGAAAATAAAATTGTTGGTGAAATGATTGCTGATGCATATGCATTAAAAAAATAGTGAGAAATAAAGTTTCACATATTTATTGCTTTATTTTGTTCACTGCCTGTTAATACGGGATAAAAAACCCGCAAGTTATTCGCTTGCGGGTTTTCATCGTAAATTATTAGAAAATATGGTAAAATTAAAGGGTAACTTAAGGTGCGGTTGGTTGTTCAATTATCACTTCTCCGAGTAGGAGGGGGGTGATAATACGTGAGTGAAATAGCGTTGCTACTGCAAGGTGGACTGTTTCTCGTTGCATTGTTAACGTTCGTCGTCGTTTTAATAGACAAGCTCAAAAAATAACAACCCACCTATGCTTATAGAATGTGGGTTGTTTTGTTTGTAAGAAACAAATAGGATAAATGAACAATCCAATCTGCTAAGTTACGTGGACTAGTGTGTAGCCGCACACTAGTCTTTTTTATTTATATACAATTTATAATTGGTTTATGTGATTGTATTGTTCTTTTCATACTCATTATAACACAGTGTCTTTTCATCAAGAAAGGAGACCGTATGTTCTGGTTTCTATTATATAGTAGGTGCTTTTTCTTTAAACAGCCCATCCATATACTGTTTTAAACTTTGGACATAAAATTTCTGCATACTCACATTATTTACACCGACAATTGGCGATGGAAGGTCAAATCTTTTTTCTGATAAATGAACGACAACATCAAAGATGTCAAACAAACGAATGAAGCAAAACAGGCCGTCTTTATCGCTAAGTAAAATAAAGTAATGATTTTCACTACTTGTATTTAGCGTATTCCATAAAGAACTTTTGCTTAAATCACGTACAATGCTTTTTTCTTTTAGTTCCACGAAATCTGCATTTGAGAGAATGGTAGAAATATCAATTGCATCTTGATCTTCAAAGTAGCCATCAACTGCTTGTACAGCGAATGTATAAGCCATTTTTAATACACTCATTTTATATTTACGGTTATCTAATAGTAATTCACGTTGAATAGAACTCGCTACTTTCGTTACACGTTCCTCTTTCCAAATTTCATTATGTAAGGAAATATCGTGCTTTTTACATAGTTTCATAATTAATGCATTAGAATAAAGAATCTCGTCGCTTACTTCGACAACATCAGTCTCAGCAGCCGCAAGTTCCTCACCGTGCTCATTCGTATAGAGTGGAGAATCAATTTGTCTTTTCATTTGTTCAATCTTAAATTGACTCAATTTATGCCTAATTAAAGGACGATCAATATTTGTTGTCATTTGTTCATGACAAGTATCACAAATTGAGTTTGTGAAATAATATCCACATAATATTTCTGGAATGACATATTGTTCACTAAGTTCTTTCGTATCTTTTCTGCAAATGATGCATTGTGTCATTTTTATCACCTTTACCTGCAAATTTGTATGTAATCTCATTGTAGTGTATTTATCGGCATTTTGGAATATTGTAAAGGAAAATATTATGTGAAATTCATGCTTATTTTGGTACAATGAAGAGAAGTGCTAGTTTAAAGGAGGCCGTTTTTTTGAAATCAAAAGTGCACTTTTGGACATTAGAAGTGCTAATGGTTGTAGGAATCATATTTATTTGCACAAAAATATCATTTTTATTTCAACCGATTGGTATCTTCATATCAACATTGTTTTTCCCAATCTTAATCGCGCTTTTTTTATACTTCATATTTAATCCTGTATTAATCTTTTTGGAGAATAAAAAAGTACCTAGAAATTTAGCGATATTACTGTTATATCTTTTTATCATAACATTAACTGCGGTTGGCGTTGGAGTAGTTGTTCCTACGATTTCACAACAGCTAATGGACTTAGTAAAAAATATGCCAGGCTACATAAAAGAGGGAAAAGTATACATACAAGAATTATCACATCATAGGTTGTTTGAATGGTTATCTACACAAAACTACGTTTCCATTGAAACAATTGAAAAAAATGCGATTGAATACTTAAAAGATATACCAAATACAATTACGTCGAGTGCAACGGCTTTATTTGGTATTATCACGAACGTTGCATTAGTTGTATTTACTGTACCGTTCATTTTATTTTACATGTTTAAAGATGGACATGCCTTTCCAGGAAAAGCGGTAAGTTTATTACCCGAGTCTTACCGTGAAGAGGGGCTTCGTATCATTAAGGAAACGAACGAAACATTATCTGCATATATTCAAGGGCAAGCGCTCGTTTGTATATTTGTAGGTGCGTTTACTTTTATCGGTTATTTAATTATCGATTTACCGTACGCGTTCGTTTTAGGAATTATTGCAGCATTTACAAACATCATTCCTAACTTAGGGCCATTTATTGGGGCAGCACCAGCTGTTATTGTAGGACTGTTCGTATCTCCGATGCAAGCATTATACGTAATTATTATCGTAACAATTGTACAACAGTTTGAAAGTAATATTATTTCACCACGTATTATGAGCTCGAAATTAAATATTCACCCATTAACAATTATTATTCTAATTTTAGGGGTAGGTAACTTTGCTGGAATCATCGGAATGATTTTAGCAGTACCAGTTTATGCAGTAACAAAAACTGTTGTTTCGAACTTAGTGAGATTGTTTAAGACAAAGAGAAGTAATCGGAAATAGTGAAACCTGAGAAAGATACACCGCTTTTTAAGTGGTGTATCTTTTGTTTATAAATAAATAATTAAAAGCGGGTTGATTTGATTTTATTATATATTTCTGATACATCAAATTCAGTGATAAACTTGTGTGATATAAGCTATATAAAACTATGTGGAATCCCTCTGAACTATCCAAATCATTTCCTTACAGCGTGCTATCAACATCATAATCGACTCCTTTCAATTCTATATAGTTAAACGATTAAAGGTGAGTGTAGTATTTGCTTCTACGATCTCGAATTTCATCAATAACTTGTTTATATTGTCTTTCCTGTTTTAATTCATTTTGAGATATTGTTTCTTTTTGAATCGTAATCGTTAAAAAGAAAAGGTGAAACTTCATATGTGAATTCCTCCTTTCGAATTGGAATTACAGATGACTACAGTAATGACTTTGTCTTTCTTTTACATGATCTATAGCCTGATTAATTTGTCGCTCATGAAGCATTTCAGACTCGGAAAATGTATTTTTTTGAATGGTAATGGTTAAAAAGAATACTTTAAATTTCATTAGATAATTGCCCCTTTATAAGTGATTTAGAAAAAACGAGTGTAATAAGAAATTACAGGTGATTACAGGTGATTACAGGTGACTACAGTAATGACTTTGTCTTTCTTTTACATGATCCATAGCCTGATTAATTTGTCGCTCATGAAGCATTTCAGACTCGGAAAATGTATTTT
>NZ_JBMDKC010000182.1:0-4442 GCF_057809515.1 Bacillus sp. FG16 | reverse complement strand
GAACAAGCGTAAATTTATATAAATTAACAAGAAACACTTTAAAACATCTTTTGAGGCTCATATACCCCTTTAAATAAGTTTTAAATCACCAGACACTTATTACATTACGGTCAATAATAAAATGCGATACACGGTAATCTGAGGATCTGTTTTTATATGAACCTCACTTTTTTGAATAAAATAATGGATGAGCTGAATATAGTCCTTTCAGCTCATCTATTAATTGCTTCAGTATGTGTACAAGAAGGGGTACCGCCAGCATTTCGGAAAAAAACCACGCTAAGAAAACCCTGGTTGCAAAATCAGAAAATATATATTTAACCCAAGACACAAACAGTGTCTTTTTTTGTACCAAAAATAATACAACACAATATTAATTGTGTTGTATTAGGTGTTATAATAAATATAAATCTAGGGGTTTAACGCAACAAAATTTATCGATAAATAAATACTTTTAGATGCAACACAATTTATAGACGCGGAGGAAATCATATGGATGTTGCAAAACAGTTTTCTTCTTATCTTAAACAGGAGAATAAAACTGAGAACACTGTTCAGGGATACACATCAGGTATTAGACAGTACATAAAATGGTTTGAAGGTTCCTATGACAGAAAATTAACAAAATTGTACCGACAAAATATCTTAGAGTACATTAGTTATTTAAAGAATGTCAAAATGTTGAACGCCAAGACCATTAACCACAAGATTAGTAGCCTTGCTAAATTTAATGAATTTCTAATACAGAAAGGAAGTCAACAAGATCAAGTAATTTTAAAAACAGACATGATAAAGGTTCAAACTGTCTATGCTTCTCCAACCCAAATTGTTGAATTAGATGTAAAAAAGTTTTTACAAAGTGTGTTAGAGGATAATAACAAACGTAATTATGCAATTGCCACTCTCCTAGCATATACAGGAGTACGTATTTCAGAAGCATTATCTATCAAAATGAATGACTTCAATTTACAGACTGGGGAATGTATTATTCGAAGTGGAAAAGGAGGTAAACAACGAATTGTATTACTAAATAGTAAGGTACTTCGTGCTATCAAAGATTATCTCATCGATCGAAAAACATACAGTACAGCACATGAATCTCTTTATCTTTTTATTAGTAAAAAGCGAGAAAAGCTCGACCGTACGGTCGTCAATCGTATCTTTAAATCATACAGCAATGTTATTACTCCACACCAATTACGACACTTCTTCTGTACGAATGCAATTGAAAAAGGATTTAGCATTCATGAAGTTGCAAATCAAGTTGGGCACTCTAACATCCATACGACACTACTTTACACAAATCCAAACCAACTGCAGCTAAAAAATAAAATGGAGCTCTTATAAAGGCGTAAAGGGGAAACAATGGGAGTTAAACAATTACTGTCAGAGGCACAACGAAATGAGTTAATGGATTTATCACGTTTAACAGAATGGGATTTGGTAACATTTCATACTTTTTCTAAACATGACTTACATTTAATATTAAAACACCGTAGAGGATACAATCGTTTAGGGTTCGCTCTTCAGCTTGCATTAATTCGTTATCCTGGCTGGTCCTTAACAGAATATAAAGACATTCCACAATATGTAGTGGATTACGTTGCGAGTCAGTTACAGATTCCGCCTGAAGAATTTTTAGTATATGCCAAACGTGAGAATACTTTATGGGAGCATCTTGGTGAAATTCGAACAGAATATGGATATCAGAATTTTTCTTCTGAATATAAAGAAACTTTATTACAATTTTTAGTGCAACAAGCAATGGATAACAATAATACCCTCTATTTAATTGAAATAACAATATCTACATTGCGAAAAATGAAAGTCATTCTTCCAGCTATGTATGTGATTGAAGATATCGTCTGGGAAGCAAAGCAACAAGCAGATCAGAAAGTGTATAGTATACTACATGACGGTTTGGTCCAAGAACAAAAAGATCAATTAGATGCGTTACTTTTACCAACTATAAATGGTAAATCTCCATTAGCATGGCTAAAAGATGTACCGGCCCAACCTTCACCAGAATCATTTTTAAAAGTAATAGACCGATTACAATTTGTTCAAAAAATTGGTCTTACTATTGATACCACAAAAATTAATACAAATCGTCTTCGACAGCTCGCTAGATTAGGATCAAAATATGAGCCATATGCTTTTAGACGATTCAATGAAGTAAAAAGATATAGTATGTTAGTCTCATTTTTATTGGAGATTACACAAGACCTTATAGATTACGCAATTGAAATTCATGATCGTCTTATGATGAATCTTCAAACAAAAGGGAAAAAAGAACAAGACGAAATACAGCAAGCAAATGGAAAAAAATTAAACGAGAAGATTTTACAATTTATTACTGTATGCGGGACACTAATTGAGGCAAAAGAAACCGGTAAAGATGCTTTTGCAGCCCTAGATGAAGTAATGTCATGGAATGAGATGGTCGAATCTGTTGAAGAAGCAAAACAACTATCACGGCCTTTAAATTATGACTATTTAGATTTGTTAAATACTCGTTATTCCTATGTTAGACGATATGCACCTACTTTATTACGCAGTCTTCATTTTAGAGCGACGAAATCTGGAGAACCCGTTTTACAAGCACTTGATACGATTCATGAATTGAATGAAACAGGTAAACGAAAAGTGCCTCATGGCGCTCCCTTACACTTTGTATCTAACCGTTGGCAAAAACATGTATATGATGATGACGGAAACATTAATCGGCACTATTATGAATTGGCAGCTTTAACCGAGTTAAGAAATCATATTCGTTCAGGAGATATTTTTGTATCAGGCAGTAGACATCATAAGGCATTTGATGATTATCTTATACCGTATGATGAATGGAACGAAGTTTCAAACATTCCAAATGGCCTTACAGCCCCTTTAAAAGCTGAAGATTATATAACTGACCGAATAAACCGATTAAATGAACATTTAGAATGGTTATCAGAAAATAGCGAGAAATTAGAAGGAGTAGATATTAGTCAAGGAAAACTACATGTTGAGCGATTGGATAGAGGAACTCCAGAAGAAGCAAAAGCATTTAGTAAACTTCTTCATAGTATGTTACCCAGAATAAAACTGACAGATTTACTAATAGAAGTGGCCAGTTGGACTGGATTTCATGATCAATTTATCCACGCCTCTACCAATCAATCTCCTGATCAAGAGGAACAGAATATTGTATTAGCTACTTTGATGGCAATGGGGACAAATATAGGTCTTACAAAAATGGCGGAAGCTACCCCTGGAATCTCCTATAGACAAATGGCAAATGCTTCACAATGGAGAATGTATGATGATGCAATGGTTCGCGCTCAATCTATTCTCGTGAATTTCCAAAAGGAACAAAAGTTATCATCCTATTGGGGAGATGGGACAACTTCTTCTTCTGATGGTATGCGTTTATCCATTGCTGTACGTTCTCTACATGCAGATTCCAATCCACACTATGGAACGGGAAAAGGTGGAACCATTTATCGATTTGTAAGTGATCAACTAGCTGCCTATTATGTGAAAGTCATTACTACCAATGCACGAGATGCTCTTCATGTATTAGATGGACTTCTTCATCATGAAACAGATTTAAAAATTGAAGAACATTACACAGATACAGCTGGATATACAGATCAAGTTTTCGCTTTAACACACTTGTTGGGATTTCGATTTGCTCCTCGTATTCGTGATTTGGCAGATACTAAGCTTTTTTCTATACCTGGTGGAGAAGAATATGAAAATGTTCAAGCACTTTTAAAAGGAAAAATTAATGTAAAGTTAATAAAAGAAAATTATGAAGATATTAGAAGGTTGGCATACTCGGTTCAAACAGGAAAAGTATCTAGCGCTCTTATCATGGGGAAGCTCGGATCATATGCAAGACAAAATAAACTCGCAACAGCACTTGGAGAAATGGGACGAATCGAGAAAACCCTCTTTACGCTGGATTACATATCTAATAAAGCCGTAAGGAGACGGGTTCAAAAAGGTTTAAATAAAGGAGAAGCAATCAATGCATTAGCTAGAATTATATTTTTTGGACAACGTGGAGAATTTAGAGAACGTGCTCTCCAAGACCAGTTACAAAGAGCTAGTGCACTAAACATAATTATTAACGCTATAAGTGTGTGGAACACCGTATATATGGAAAAAGCCGTAGAAGAATTAAAAGCAAGAGGAGAATTTAGAGAAGATTTAATGCCCTATGCGTGGCCGTTAGGATGGGAACATATCAATTTTCTTGGAGAATACAAATTTGAAGGATTACATGACACTGGGCAAATGAATTTACGTCCTTTACGTATAAAAGAGCCGTTTTATTCTTAATATAACGGCTTTTTTTATAGAAAAATCCTTAGCGTGGTTTTTTTCCGAAATGCTGGCGGTACCCCATGCCCATCAACTTAAGAAATAAGACTACCCCCAAGTGTCAAAAAACG
>NZ_JBMDKC010000181.1:0-4489 GCF_057809515.1 Bacillus sp. FG16 | reverse complement strand
TAGTTCAAATGAACAAAAGTTAATATTGTGTCTATCCTTAAGTTGATGGGCATGGGGTACGACAAGTACTATATATTTGTTAGATGAACAATACGTTGTAAAGTTGAATGAATCGGATGTCATACGTGAAGAAGGTTATTTTCTTCAGTTTTATAAACAGGACGAATTATTTCCAAAGTTTTTATATAAGGAACCTTTAAATCGCTATATTGTTTATTCATTCCTTGAGGGCACAACTTCTTGCAAACTAGGCCATAAACGGAGTGTTCTTTGTAAACTTGTAAAGGAAGTTATCAATAAGTATGAAGTAGCTACAGAGGTTGATGGCTGGGGATGGAAAGAAAGTCCGGTTCAATCTTGGAGTGAATTTTTAACGACAAATGTGATAGAAGCTCATGAAAATGTAAGACGTTACATAAGTGAAGAAGAGTATAGAACGGTTCTTAAGTTAGCGAATAGGGACGCTGGAATAAATCAGCCGTTTTTATTGCATGGTGATCTTGGATTTCATAACTTTATATTTAAAGAGAATGAGCTGCACGGTGTAATTGATCCTTTACCAGTGTTAGGAGATCCTATATATGATTTAATGTATGCGTTTTGTTCAACTCCGGAAAATTTAACAAAAGAAACAATCGATTATGCGATGAAACAATGTGTATTTCATAAAAAAGACCGTGATTTATATGAAGAAATAGTCATAGGCTTATATTTACGTATAGATAGGTGTTTACGGCACCACCCGAAAGATTTAGAAGATTATTTAGCAGCTTGGCGTTATTGGATGGGTGAGGTTGAGGTGACTTTATAGTACAAATATTTTTGGGGAGATAGTGAGATGAATGTTGCAGAAGCGAAAAAGGATTTAGCAATAAAAACGAAGAGAGGCCTACCGATTATATTAGCCGGTGTTTTATTTTGGATAGTTATGAGTATAACGGGATTTGTTCTTTCTGAAAAACAAGTGGTGTGGGTATATTTAATCGGTATGGGCTGTGTGTTTCCTTTCGGCTTAATGATAGCTGCTATATTGAAGATTGATATGTTTGCGAAAGGAAATCCGTTAGGGGTTTTGGCAGGCTTAATTGGTGGAATAAATGTATTGAATATTCCACTTGTATTACTTGCCTATTTTCAATTTCCAGAATGGTTACCTTTTGTAGTAGCGATGTTAATAGGTGTTCATTTTATTCCGTACGTATGGATTTATGAAAGTAAAAGTTATGGTTTATTGTCAGTAGGGATTGTATTTGTAACGTCAGTTTGCGGGATTCTTTTTGCTGAAAAAGGATTTACTGTAATTCCGTTATCGGTTACAGTTGTCTATTTACTTACTTTTATAAGTTTATTAATTGAAAATAAAAAAGCAGATCATTATCAACAAAAATCAGCTTAATAAAAATATAGGGATAGGGGAAATTATTATGGAAAATTTCGTTTGTACAACGTGTGGCGTGCAGTATGCGGCGAGTGTAGAAGAACCGGTGAGCTGTCATATTTGTGATGAAGAGAGGCAATATGTGAATCCAAAAGGACAATCTTGGACGACACTGGAAAGCTTACAAATTGGTGATACATATAAAAATGAAATAATCGAAGAGGAAGGTGGACTTTATAGCATTACAACAAAACCAGGATTTGCAATCGGTCAAACGGCATTTGTAGTGAAAACAGAGTCATATCGTTTACTGTGGGACTGTATTACGTATTTAGATGAAACGACAATTACGAAAATAAAAGAGCTTGGAGGATTAGATGCGATTGCATTGTCTCATCCTCATTATTATTCAACGCAAGTAGAATGGGCAGAGACATTTGATGTACCAATTTATATACATGAAGATGATAAAGAGTGGGTGATGCGTCCGAGTAGTCGTATTATTTATTGGTCTGGTGAGTCTTTACAATTAGCGGATGGGATTACTGTACATCGTCTTGGAGGACATTTTAGTGGTGGTTCTGTATTGCATTGGGAAGAAGGTAATGACGGAAAAGGGATTTTGTTAACAGGTGATATTATTCAAGTTGTAGCAGATGAGCGGTGGGTAAGCTTCATGTACAGCTATCCAAACTTAATTCCACTACCAGCGAGAAAAGTGGAAGAAATGGTGAATCGAGTGAAGCCGTTACAGTTTAATCGTTTATACAACGCTTTTCATCGAGTAGTAAAAGAAAATGCAAATGAGGCAGTTGAACGTTCTGCTGACAGATATATAAAAGCAATAGAAGGAAAGTTGTTTCATACGTAAAAGGAGAGTAGCTTAATGAAAACGTTAGTATGTTTTGGAGATAGTATTACAGCTGATGAAACATTTTTTGATGGAATGCCGAGATTAACACCACGTTTGCAAGAGATGTTTCCGAACTGGAAAGTAGTGAATGCAGGTGTTCCAGGTGATAATACATTCGATGCGTTAAATAGGATTGAAGAAGATGTAATATCATATAAACCAGATTTCGTAACAGTTTTTCTTGGTACGAATGATGCAGTTTCTTTTTCTCAAGTGTCATTACAAGCATATAAAGAAAACTTAGAGAAGATTGTGAACCAAGTTTCATCAGATAAAGTACTACTGATTAGTCCTGCACCAGTTGATGAAGAAAGACAGCATAATAGAACAAATAGAGTGCTTAGTCAATATGCAGACGTGGTGGAGAAAGTGGCGAGAGAAACAGGAAGTTATTTTCTAAACGTATTCGCTGAAATGATTCAAGAACGGGATTATAAAAGATTTGTAGAAAATGATGAAAAAGATGGATTACACTTTGGGCCAGAAGGTTATGAGTATGTAGCGAAGTTAATTGGTGAAAAGTTAAAAGGGATTTTATAAGGAGCAAAGCACTTAGTGCTTTGCTTTTTCGTATTTCTTTCGTAGTCCATAAACTTATTGATTGCTGTAATTTGGACGGATATTTTGCATTTTTATCCCGCATTAACTGCCCGTAAACGCCCGATTGGTGAGGGCTAATAATCAGTGGGGGATGAACAAAAACCCCACTGATTAAAGTTTCACTTTATGTACGTAAAAGGCTAGTGCTGTTTTAAAGTAATATAAATTTATTTTTAAAAATTTATATTTCGTAGTTGAAAATTAATAAAGGTGTAACTATAATAGTTACAGTAAGTGCGTTGTTTTGAAATGTACACATTGAATTACAAGAATGAAGGGAGTTTTTATGTAAATCAAAAAGTTATAAAAATCTATTAATTTTTATAATAAGATAAAATATTTTTCGAGTCATACACATTATTAAATATGTTATTTCTAATAGAAAACTAGAGGTGGAAAAATGAAGAATTTTAAAGGTATGTTAATATCATCACTTGCAATTACAACTTTTGCTGGGATAGGTACGACATTTGTAACAAATACAGTATATGCTGCTAATAACGATTCTAGTAAAATACAAGTTCGTTCTAATAAGAGTATAAATACAACAACTGGCCCGAGATTGCCTGTACTATCAGTCAATCCTTATGATGAACCTAGATTTTCGAGACAGGGATATCTTGAAGAGGCACCTTTAGGAATTAATGCTCCTTATGCTTGGGGAATTAAAGGAGGAAATGGTCAGGGAGCAACTTTTGTAGATTTGGAAGAAGGCTGGTTATTAAATCATGAAGATTTAGTCGGTCAAAATATTGAATTTATGTCTGGAAAAATGAGTAATGATCTTTCTCACGGTACTTCAGTTCTAGGTGTTGTTTCTGCAGCTGACAATGGGATTGGGAATATTGGGATTGCACCAAAAGCAAAGGCAAAAGTAATTTCAGTGATCCGAGATAATGGGAGAATCGATGTAAGAGATGCTATTTTAAGTGCCGTAGATTCTTTACAGGCTGGAGATGTTTTATTAATAGAAGAATCCTTTAAATATGATGGATATGGAGATGACCCTTTACCAGTAGAAGTATACCCGAGTATATTTAACGCAATTCGCAAAGGTACAGATAAAGGCATTATTATTGTAGAAGCAGCTGGTAATGGTGGGATTGATTTAGATGAATTTAAAGACCGTAATGGTAAGCAGATTTTAAATCGAAATAGTCCAGACTTTAAAGATTCAGGAGCTATTATAGTTGGAGCATCTACTGCAAGAGTTCCTCATAAACGTTTAGCTTTCTCTAACTATGGTAGTAGAATTGATGTATATGGTTGGGGAGAGTATGTTGATACATTAGATACATATCAAAATCAAAATAGTAAAGGACAAAAAGTTACAGATCAGAACATAATTAATCGTTATACGTCTAATTTCCGTGGTACTTCTAGCGCTTCGCCTATAATTGCTGGGGCTGCTGTATCGATTCAAGGGATTGCTAAAGAACATTTAGGTAAGGCATATACACCAAAAGAATTGAGAGCAATTTTAAGTAATCCTAATACAGGCACAAAGTCTAATAACCCATCATCTGATAAAATAGGGGTTTTACCACATGCCCATCAACTTAAGAGAACAAATAAAATGAAATTCCCTTCAAAAGGGT
>NZ_JBMDKC010000180.1:0-4526 GCF_057809515.1 Bacillus sp. FG16 | reverse complement strand
AAGAAACAGAACGAAGAAAACGTGCGGAACAAGAAGCCTTCGCAGTCCGTAAGTCTGAACAACTCACCCGCAAACAGCTAGAAGAACTAGAACAACAAGAGCCACAGATCATCGAGAAAGAAGTGGTGAAAGAGGTAGCAATCGAGTCTGAAGAACATATTAACATTATAAATGAATTAAAAGATGAAAATGCAGAACTCAAAGATACAGTTGATTTCTACAAACAAAAAGCGGAGGCCTTGTCTAAAGATGTGGATGACATACAACTCGAAGAATCTTCGATGAATTATGTTGCGAATAAGAATGTCCACAATTTAATTGCCTATATGGATGAATTTCTGAAAGATGCAGTGGTATCGTCCCTCATGCGTGGTTCGATTGCGACCGCAAGTGATGCGACAAAAGAATTACTAGATTCACGTATTGAAGCGTTTCAGGAATTTTTAAATGATCTCAAGATAGCGAAGACGGGTCGGAAAATTAACTAATGGGAGGAACACACATGGAAAACGTTACGCAATTACCAATCACACTGAATGAAGCTGGGGATTTAGTCATCAAACGTACAGATGATAAAGCGCTTGAAAAACTCATCGCATTGGTACAAACGCAATTTGCGAATCAAAATAACAAATTGACAAAGGTGGATAAAACGTTAGGGAAGCTTGGCGAATCCGTTGGGAGCTTCGACAATCGTCTCACACAGGCGCAATTAGAGAATGTGGCTTCGAAAATTGTACGAGACCAGCTACAGCAAGAACGCCATAGCAAAGCCAAGGGATTCGTGGGCAATAAAGTACAGCTTACCATCGAAGCAATGGAAGGGACGAAATCCGACTTGGAGCGTCATATGCAAGTGTTAATTAAGAAAGAAGTTACACGTATTATGCGCCAGATTACATCGTATATCAAAGAGAAATTGGGTTTGCAATCCATAGATGATATCCCAATTTGTTTCGTCGAGAAGCATAAGCAATTGTTGAAAGAATTAACGTGGAAGAAGCTTGATACTTTTGTGAAAGGTGGTCGTTAGAACTGTGGAAGAAAGTACATTTTCCTTATGTATGGTGAGTTTGTTCTTTGTTGGGTTAGGTGGATTTGCATATGTGATGGATTGGATAGATAAAGTGTGGATGAAGGATGTGGAGAAATAACAGCATTGGAATAGGAGAAAGCCCTAGCATTAGGGTACTAGGGCTTACAAACGCAGAAAAAATTAGACATGTTTATTATAACATATGGTTTTATTAACCGATATAGAAAGATAAATAGAAATATGACATGAAGGAGTGAAAAGTATGGATATCAAACAATACGGAAAACGTGAAAAACGCTTAGTAGAACAAATAGGAATTGCGAGAATGTGGGATTTTAATCAATTGGTGATTGCGATTATTGATAAGCATGGTGTTGAGGTAGCAGAAGAAATTCTAGAGGATTTACAACGACATGCCACGGATACAGCAACCCTCCACATACAAGCTTTAGAAAGCGAAAAAGCCCTATAGAATAGGACTTTTTCTCAGAAACTTTTATTGCATACATACGTAAGACTCAATTACACCTTTGTGCATAAAATTCTCTTCCTAATCAGTATAACAAAAATGTTTGGAAGAGGCAGCCATCAAAAAATACCAATAAAAAAGCCCTATAGAATATAGGACTTTTAGCAGAAACACTACTTGATATGCACAAAAGTAAGACTCGAATTCACCTTTGTAATGTGCCTTCAACTCACTATAACAGAAATGTGTTTCATGTCAAACAAGAAAAACGGCCATAGAAAGACAAAAAGACCTAACGAGTAGGCCTTTCTGCTTGGTAAGAACAATCGGAAACGAGTTGTCTCAATCGTCAACAACATGGAAAGATATGTCCAGTATAGCAGTTCATTTGATCATTCGACAAGTGAATCGACGAAAACAAAAAAAGACCTGCTTTCACAGGTTGGAAGTCAGGGTATTTCGTGGATACGGTGCAACCATATTTTAACAGATGATAGATTAGAATGCTAGCTTAATTAGATGGAATATTCAGTTATTTTCATTCAACCCAAGCGACTCATTTCCGTGAATCGTGGTCCAAGCTTTTCATTGAGTTTCACACTTAAGATACCACAGAGTCTTTTTTTTCACAATTAGGAGGGAAGTTTTTAAATGATAGAAAACCCAATGGTTTTACATAATGGGTATGGGATTCGAGATCCGCAAGAATATGAGCCCATTCCTTTCAAAGATATTTGCGGAAGTGATGTATTCCCAGATGATGATGTATTGATTTCTCCAGACGGAGAAGTTCTTCTGAGAGAGAACGCAGTGGCATATGTAGTCACGTTACTTGGATTTCAAGAACGAAGGGGTGAGCGGTAAAGTGTGTATGGAACAGGTGCAACACAAGGTTGAAAATGAGATTGCTATTTTAAAACGTTTTATCGCTCGATATGAGTGTTCTAATGACTCTGAATCGATTTGTATGGTGATTGCTTACAGGTATGCTTTGCAGGCGTTTATAGAAGTGTATGAGTTAACGAAGCAGAAAGAGGTGATGCCGTTTTGAATGCTTCGATTGAGGAATTAGAACAAACATTATCTGTGGAAAAACGAAAATTAAGCGAATATCGACGTGACTTAGTAAGGTTAGAAGCAAAGAAACCGATTGTAGAAAAGAATATTCAGGAAGCTGAAGGTAGAATTCAAGATTTTGAAGCTTCTATTTTTGTTTTGAAAGGTATGGAAAAAGACAATTGATCATGTAGTGGAGGTGTAAGAATGTTCCAAGTAACAGAAGCGCAACGAGAAAAGATGAAAGCTGTTATTGGTTTTATTGGTTGTAGTGGATCAGGGAAAACAGCTGGGGCGTTGCTCACAGCGTATGGCATGATGCGTGAAGCATATCCAGATACTCCAGAAGAGGAAGTGTGGAAGAGGATTGGTGTCATCGATACGGAACACAATCGTGCTAAGTTGCATGTAGGTCTTGTATATGAAGGGACAAAAATAGGGAGTTTCCTTCATATTGATTTTCCGCCACCTTACACAACAGAAAGATATAACGCAGCTGTAGGGGTGATGAAAAGCACGGGTGCAGAGGTGATTATCATTGATTCTCTTTCGCACAATTGGCAAGGGGAAGGTGGGATTGTAGAAACACATGGCGGGATGTCAGGGAACTCCTTTCAAAACTGGGGGAAATTAGCTTCAGAAACAACAAAGTTGATTAAGACTCTTACGCAGAATGATGTGCATATTCTAGCTACCCTTCGCACAAAGACAGAATATGTCGTGGAATCTGATTCCAATGGAAAGATGGCACCACGTAAAGTGGGGACCAAGCCGGTTCAAAAAGATGAATTGGAATATGAGTTTATGTTGAATTTTGTTATCGATATTGACCATGTAGCTACTACTTCCAAGGATAATACACAACTATTCGAAGGGAATCCACAAAAGATTACAGCGGATGTAGGCCGTAAATTATACCAGTGGCTTGAGCTGGGAATCGATGTGAAAGCGGAGGAAGAAGCGAAAAGGACAAGCCTCGTTCAACAAGTGATGGCTATTGCGCAGGAACATATGGAGGCGCAAAAGAAAATACAAGAATTTGAATGGAAAGCCAATCTAAAACTCGAGGATTTTACGATTAAGCTGCTTGAAACAGCATTAGATAGATTACAAGTTTTTAAAATGAAGGAGGGGAAAGAATGGATGCTTGGAAAACGCTGGAACTGATGAGTGAGTACGGAAAATGTAAACAATGTGGGAATGAAATCATTGGTGATGGAGAAGGAACATTAGAAGTTGAAGATGGCCGTTTCAAACGAACTTGCAAGTGTGGATGGAATGTTGAGATTGAAGAAAAGTAGAGAAAATGTCTCGTTCATCACGCATCGGACTGTCGGGCCGAAAAATAACTTTCAGAAGCCCATCAAATTCAATTTTTAATTCTTTTTGAATACCATAGGTATTTACGGATTTAGAATCGCTTAGAAAGGATTCTGAACGTTTTATCAGATAGTGTGGATTTCTACTCTTTCCAAATGTGCCCCTCACAAATAACCTCGGTATAATAAAGATAAACGAAAAGACCGAGGAGAGAATGAAGTATGGACGCAAGAGAAACGAGAATTCGTATTTTAGATTTACTGGATGGTCATTGTCAGAGTTGTGAATATCACGGTGGAAAAACACATCCATACTGCACAGAAACGTGTAAAATTGGGCAGGAAATTCAGCAATTAGGAACTAGCCTGATTACAGATGGGGAAAGTCGAGAATATAAAACAAAAGTGGAATGGGATCAAATGTGTCAAGACGTAATGGAATTGAAAAAAGAAGGGCTGTCATATGTTCAAATAGCGGAAATATTAGGGTATAACGCGAGCACCATCCGCCAACAATTGAAAAAACGAGGACTACAATTGCATGAAAGTGTGGAAGAAATGCGTAAAGAAAGCGATGAAAAGTGGGATGAGTTGGTATTATCCCCTATAGGTAGACAGTAAAAAAGAGTCCATCTGATATGATGGA